>JACQDI010000271.1 GCA_016201195.1 Acidobacteriota bacterium
GGGCCTTCGATGTTGTCCTCGGTCTCGCCGCATTCGGCGTCGAGCGCTGGGATCCAAACCAATGCGGTAGCGCTCATTGCGCCCATGCGGAGAAGTTGACGGCGGAGTATCGGTTGTTCCATAGGCCCGATGGTAGCACATCACAACGGATCGTGGATCGTGGATCGTGCGCTCGGGACCACCCGTAGCTGGTTCAGGGCGCAGAGTCATGGGTTCGCGAGGTGCGCCAAGAGGCGAAACCCACCGATGCTCCGCCCTACTTCCGCTCTTCCGACCGCTGGGCGGCGAGGCCCGCGATGCTGGCGCCGAACTCGAGGTTGGAGACTTCGAATCGACTCAGAAGGCCGGCTAGGCTAGCCAGCGTTGCGGGCACGGGGTTTCGCTGGATCATCGAGTCGGCCCTCCAGTATTCCCGGCTCCTCCCCCGCCCCCGAGTTCTTGCCACGCCGAATCGGGCGAATTCTCGTCACAGGAATCGGTCCTACATGCCAGGAACTGCGTGACCGGATGGACCTCCCAAGCCGACATACGCCAACAGGTGGGTTTATGACCGGGATATCCGCAGTTGTCCTTCGCGTTGTTGTGCTCGTTGTCAATGATCAACTGACCGACCACTTTCACTGGCTTTCCCCTGGCGGCATCGAGATTATCGCCCGACCAGTTTGACTTGTCGGCTCTCGTGTGCGGCGTCATCTCCACGACTACGCTTTGCTGCTGCTCGGATCTTGTCGGCTTTCGCTTGGGCGGGTCGAAGGTCTTTTTCGTGAATCCGATGCCAATGTGGTAGTCGACGTTGTCGTCGCCAGTCAGTTTGCAATTGCAGGTCTCTGCACCCGTCGCCTGCCAATACCAGAGATAGCCGATGACCGTTCGCGACTGGCCTTCGCCGAGGCCTTTCAAATCGTCTGCGAAATCGGCGTGGTTCCCTTTAGTGAGGTCCTGCGGCGCATTCTGGTTCAGATTCGTAAAGTCGGCCTCGTGGAGCACCTGGGCGTTTCCGGGAAAGGCGCCAGTGAGGTTCTTCAGATAGTTCAGGTACGCATCGTAGCTCGGATTTTGGGAATCGGTGCACCCGGTCGGGTAGTTGTCGTGGCATTGCGCAAAGTCGACCGGATCCGGGTCGCAGGTGACCGCCTCAACTAGGATACCGGATGGCTGGACCTCTCGGATGCCGGCGCGGGGAAGGGTGGCAAGACCGATTGCCAGCGGAACGAATGCGGCAGCAGAAAGCAGCCGCTTGTTCTTCGTGATGCGCGTCGAGTCCATGGCAATTAATCCTTCTTTTCACCCGGGGCCGACTCTGGCCTCGTCTTGGCGCCGCCATCTCCAGTGCCTTTGGCGCCTGATTGGATCCCTTTGCTCACCAGATACGAGCTTCCACTGATGCCAAGCAGTGCCAGAATGCCGCTGGGGATTTCCTTGAAGGCCGGCGCCGATCCTGGTTTGCCCATGATCACGAAAAACAGGCTCATCGCGATCACGAACGTAAACACCAGCAATTGGAAGCGGGACATGCTCGCCTCGCCGGTCTTCTCGCTGATCAGCATACTCAGATCGATCTTGCCGCTCCAGATGTAGTAGATGATCGTGACCTCGAGCAGGATGAAGAAGGCGCAGACGGCACCTTCGCAGATAGACATCATGGTCAGATTCATTTGGTTCTCCTAATTCTGAGTTTTTTCGACTTGCCGCAACATGTTGTAAGCCTTGCCACCGAGGTACACCGCGTGACTTCCACCGAGTAAGGCTAACCAGCTCTGAGGCACCTCCGGCAGCCTAGTCGGATCGGGAAGTACCTGAGACATGTACTGGAGTGCCGCGCCCATTGTGAAAACCAGCAACTGCACCCGCTCGGGGGCTGAAATAGAGGTCGCCGCGGCGATCCCGCCCAGAAAGCAGATTCTTCGTGTTAATCCGGCCGATCAACAACTGATAACCGACGACAACGAAGAGGCCGCCGAACAGCAGCCACCCATTCCAGACAACAGTGTATGGAGCGAAGGCATTCAGTCCTTACTCTTATATCGCTCTTCCGTGTCACCGCTACAGGATCTGCTCGGCGACCTCCACCCGTAGCAGCGCACGGACGTTTTCGATCTGGTTCACGATGGTCGAGATGGACGAGCCGGCGAACAGCAGGCCCACCGCGACGTTGTCCAGCGTGGTGACCAGGGAACCGGAATCGCCGCCGGCCGAGATGCCGGTGGTCACGATCTGATCGATGAAGCGCCCCACCCGACCGCCGCCGTAGCCGACATCGACGGTGGCGTTGATGGCGGTGATCCGGCCGGCGGTGAAGTTGGTCGTGCGCCCGGTCTTCTTGACCACGGCCCCTACGGTCACGCCGGCCTTCAGACGCCAGCCCCGCACAGCGCCGCTCCAGTAAATTTCTCGGTCGAGGTCATGGAATTCCCCTTCGGCCACGGCTGCATCGATCAGGTTCCTGTGGTTCGCCCGGGGGACGGGCGGCTCCAGGGTGATGGGAACGAAACGGGAGAGCTTGGCGATGCGGTCCGCCGGATCGGTGCCTCCGTCGAACGGACCTGGCTGCAAGATCGGGTCGCCGAGGGAGGCGGCGTTGACGTTGGCCAAAACGTGGTTGTTGCTGAGGATGTAAAACTTCGGGGGGATGCCGACGCCGTGGATGGGCGGGCTGACCGTGCCGCCGGGCAAGATGTCGTAAACGCAGGTCGCGATGGTGCCGGCCGTGATCTGGAAGTGCCCGACGCTGTAGCCGCCTTTGGCCGGTCGGAGGCGCTTCGCCAGGGTCTGGATGCCCGCCTCCGGGCTGCCGTTTCCGGCGAAGGGATATCCGATGGCCAGGACGTCGGTTTGCATGGTCTCGAGCTTGGGGGGTACCAGATCCGCCGCGCTCAACTGGCTCTTGTCGACCTTCTGCGTGACCAGCACCAGCAGAGCAGGCTCGCCGGTGGGCTCCCCGTTTTTGTGTTTTACGCCAACTCCCAGCCCCACGACATTGCCGCGTGGTTTTTCGGGATCCAGGAACTCCGCCACAGCGGCGGTGTGGACCCTTTGTGCGTCGGCCGCAGCCGCCGCTGACAGCACCTTCTTGTCCTCTTGTGGCATGGTAGGTCCTCCTTTTCTCTTGGTTTTAAGCTTCTGCTTCGAGATGGGTCTTCTAGATGTCAACTGTTTGTACCTTGCCACTTAGTGAGAAATCTCGACCCGCTGTTACAGGATTCCAGGATTTTATTTTCAGTCGGGCGCAATGATGCGGAAAAAGACACGCCCGCGATGGACGAGCGGAGCGAGTTATGGCGAGAAGTCGTTGAGCTTACGGGGTTTGGGCTTCTATGGGGCCGCTCTCTTCCACGTCCACTTCCACCCCATCGAGCGCCTTCGGCACGATGTCTTCCTGCCGCAGCGCCGATTCCGGGACTTTGTGCGTCACCCCGACCCGAATGACGAGCTTTCCCCCTCTTTGGCCGACGCCGACGAGGGTTACGTTGGGGAGACGCATCAGTTGTTCCTCGTACTTGGCCTTTACCTCATGGATGGTCATTCAGTAGCCTCCTGCTTCTTCCCGTATTATCCGCCTTTCGGCCCGGCGGCGGGAATCGATCCCGAATCGCTTCGTTAATAGCAGCAGCTTCGAAGGGTGACCCAGGGTGCGGAGAAGGTTCGAACCGAAGAACTCCAGGCTGAGTTCCGGTATTACGAGGTGAGCTCTGACATCGCCAAGTACACCGGTCTGCTGAAGAACGACTGGGCCGCCCAGGGCTACACCCTCACCCTGCCCGAGATGCTGATTGCGGCCACCGCTATCGCTCACGAGCTGATTCTTGTTACGGTCAACGCGAAGGATTTCCCGATGCCGGAGATTCGACTGTACCCTCTCGCATAAACACGGATCGGACTTCACCGACGCGAGCCGGCCGGGGGTCGGCTGCGGCCCCGGGGGCCGTCCTACAAAGTTCTCATCGGAGCGCAGCCGAGCCGGCGCCGAACTCGGGATCGGTGATTATCGATTTTCTTCCGACCGCTGGGCGGCGAGGCCGGCGATGCTGGCGCCGAACTCGGGGAAGGTGGCAAGGAGCTTGGTGAAGTCGCCTTTGGCGATCGTGAGGACGTCGGTGGGCTTGGTGGTGCGGACGGTGGCGTTGCGGGGGACGTTGGCGAGCAGGGCCATCTCGCCGAAGTACTCGCCGGGACCGAGGACGTTGAGTTTCACGCCGTCGCGGAGGACCTCAACCTCACCCTGGCGGATCACATACATGCGGTCCCCGACGTCGCCCTGCTCGAAGACGGTCGCACCGGCTTCGAAGTGCTCGCTCGAGATGTTGTCGGAGGGCTGCACCTTGAGCTGCACCAGCTCGGCGGGGAAAAGCAGCGAGGTGGTCCAGTCCAGCGCTACCTTAAACTTGCGCTCGAGGCCGGGGAGCTTCATCAGGTACACGCCGCGCCAGAGGAACCAGGCGAGGAAGCCGGAGAAGCGCATGCCGAAAACCTCGGCCACGGCCGAATGATGGCCGAGGGAGCCGAGCTTGCCCAAGCCGGCGAAGGCAAAGGTTTTTTGGGAACCGCCGCGAATGACGGCGGTGATGTTCTCAGCGACGGTGCGAGCCTCGCGGGTGGCGTGCTGGGCGGTGGGGGGTGCGGGTTCGCCGTCGGCCATGCGGATGGAGGCGCAATCGCCAAGCGCCCACACGCGGCCCTCGTGGCCTTCGAGCTCGAGCTGCGGGTTAACAAGCAGGCTGCCTTTCTCCTTCCTGCATTGGAGCGCCTGTACCAGGGGCACCGGCCCGGAGGGGACGGTGGAGACCAGGGTGCGGGTGGGGATCAACTCGCCGCTCTTGAGCACGGCCGAGTCGGCGGTGGCAGCGGTGATGCGGTCCTTGAGCTTGAGGGTGACGCCGCGCTTAAGGAGCAGCTTCTGGGCGTACTCGGCGAGGCCGGGGGTGATTTCTTGCAGGATGCGCTCGCGGGAGTGCACCAGCACGCAGCGGATCTCTTCCGGGCGGATGTTGCGGAAGTGGCGGGCGGCGCCGCGCACGAAGTCGTTCAGCTCGGCGATCACCTCGACGCCTGAGAATCCGCCTCCGCCGACCACGAAGGTCAGCAAGCGGCGGCGGAACTCCTCGTCGCGCTCGTTGTCGGCTTCCTCCAGGGCGTGCAGGACGCGGTTGCGCAGGCGCAGGGCGTCGCCGAGGGTGCGGAAGGGGAGGGCGTGGTCGGCGACACCCGGCATGCCGGAGTAGTCGGTGAGCGTGCCGGTGGCGATGACCAGGTAATCGTAGGGGAGCTCGAGCGCGCGGGGACGGAAGCTCGGCGCGAGCGAAACGGCGCGGCGCTCCAGATCGACGCGCTCGACTTCCCGCATGTAGAGGCGGGTGCGGCGGCAGAGACGGCGGATAGGCGAGACGGTGTCGACCAGGCCGATGGAGCCGGAGATCACCTCCGGCAACAGGGGCTGGAAGACGAAGTAGTTCTCGCGATTGACCAGGCAGATCTCGGCCTCGTCGGGGCGCAGCAGCTTTTCGAGAAACCGCGCTGCGTAGACGCCTCCGAAGCCGCCGCCGAGGATGACAATGCGCTTGCCGTTCATCGGAAGATCAAATACAACAACAACAAAATGCCCACGGCGGCCACGACGATCACTGCCCACTGGAGGCTCTTGTCGGAGGCCTCCGCCTCTGCCATGGGCGCTTGCTCGGCGATCAGGGGAAGCCCGCAACGGGCGCAGGTTACAGCGTCCCTGGGATTGCCGTGGGTGCACGACGGACAGAAAATCAACTGGGGCTTGGGAACCGGCTTGGGGGGCGGGGGCGCCGGCTCAGCCTTGGAAGGAGGAGGAGGCGGAGCAGGCGGAGCCGCCGGCCGATCAGGGCGCCGCACCACCACGGTCTTGGCGGGGTCGAACGGCTCGGCTGAAGGGGATGCGGGCGCCCGCAGCTTCAGGGTGATCTTGCAGAGCGACAAGGCTTGCTTGAAATCGCCGGCGTTTTGGAGCCGGTGGTCGCGGTTCTTTTCCAGAGCTTTGGTCAGAACCAGCTCCAGGCCGTCTGGGGCGTCGGGGGCCAGTTGCTTCAGCGGCGGCGTGGCCTGAAACAGAACGGCCCGCAAAATCTCGGGCAACTCGGTCCCGCTGAGGGAGAAGGGGTGCTTGCCGCTGGCCAGCTCATAGAAGACGATACCCGCCGCGAACACGTCGGAGGCGGCGGTGCAGGTTTCACCCCGGATCTGCTCCGGGGCCATGTAGGTCAGCGTGCCCACGGCCATGCCCACCTTGGTGAGCATGGAGGATTCGACGCGCGCCATGCCGAAATCGAGGATCCGGATGCGGCCCGAGTTTTCAAGGAAGATGTTGGCCGGCTTGATGTCGCGATGAACCAGTTGGCGGGCGTGGGCGTATGCGAGGCCGTCGCAGACCTGCTCCATGATGGAGAGCTTCTGCTCCCAGGAAAGCGGCCGGCGCTCGGCCAGCACCTTGCTCAGGTCCGCACCCTCCAGCAGGTCCATGGCCTGGTAGAGCACGCCCTCCGCTTCGCCGCTGTCGTAGACCTTGACCAGGTTGGGATGATCAAGCTCCTTGCAGATGGCGGTTTCGCGGTTGAAGCGCTCGCGCACGTCGGGGGGGAGGCCCGCCACCTCGATA
>JACQDI010000272.1 GCA_016201195.1 Acidobacteriota bacterium
GCCTCATCGAAGCCCTTGCCTATCTTACG
The DNA here is from genome assembly GCA_016201195.1 of Acidobacteriota bacterium. Taxonomy (GTDB): domain Bacteria; phylum Acidobacteriota; class Terriglobia; order Bryobacterales; family JACQDG01; genus JACQDI01. The sequence goes on from JACQDI010000272.1 coordinate 30, forward strand.
GAAACGGCGCGGGGTGGCAGACGAGAGAACCGTCGGCGAGCAGTTAACCGGCAGGTGGCTTCATTCCGTCAGAAATGACTTTGGCTCCCCGAGAAGGACCCAGAAACGAAACCGGGGATGGAGAAAGTGACAAGAAGCGTCTCATAGGTAGCCAAGAATGTGAAATTCGAAGGTTCTGCGCCGGAACAAACAGAGCCTTACCACCCCGGCCTCACTTTCTTTCCGGAGGGACAGCAAGGGCCAAGCGGAGTGCGTTCACAGTGAGCGAGCCCCCATCGATGCCCAGCGAGGATCGAGTAGAGCGGGCCGTCTGGGAGGCCCTTCAAGTCACTAACGGGAATCTGAATCCTTCCTCTCATAATCTCGTGCCTCGCGGTGTTCGAAGCGCCTTCGGAGCCTTCGATTTTCGAGGCGGCATTGGGCACCCCGCCCGAGCCGCCGCCTGGCCCTGGCCGATGTTAAGATAGTACGCCATTATGAAATCCCCTGCCCGAACTCCTCTGCCTTTCCTCGCACTTGTCGTCGCGCTGGCCCTGGCCGGGCTGGGACGCGCGGCTGCGGCGCCGCCCGGCCCGGCCCGGGTCCGCTGGTCGGTCCCGGAGGTCTCAGAAACCATCACTGCGGGAACCAAAAAGGCGGTCACTATCACACTGCGCAGCACTCACGACCTGGCCAACGTTTCTCTGTGGATGTCGCCTTCGCTCCATCAACTTGTTACCATCAAGCCCATGCGATTCGATTCCTTGGCCGCCAATCAGGACTACGAGGTGATCTTGGCCTTTGAGGCGCCGGCCGCGGCGCCGGCGGAACAGCACGGCGGGACCGTGCACGTGAAGCTTGGCGAAGCAACGGTCCCCGTGCCCCTCACCATTGGCCTGCGCGTCACGCGCCGCCAGAACTGACAGCCATGGACACGCACGCGCTTCCGGGCATTCCCAGTCCTTCGGCGCTGTGGCGCCCGCTCCGCCTTTGGGGCTGGGTGGTCTACGGCGGACTGCTGCTGGCCGCCGTGCCCGACTTTCTGGTGGACTACTGGTTCTTCCAAAGCCTTGGTCGCTCCAGCATCTTCTGGACCAACTTCAGCGCGCAGCTCTTGCTGTTTGCGGGCGCCGGCCTTGTCTTTACCCTGGCGGTCTACCTCCCGTTGCGCCTCCAGGCGGGCCGAACGGAGGTGGGCGGGGCCGCCATCCACGTGGCGCTGTGGACCGGCATTTTCGCCGGGTGGCTCCTGGCGCGGCACTACCTGGACTATCTGCTGGCCTTTCACAGCGGCCCGTTCGGCGCGCGCGATCCGCTGTTCGGCAACGACATCGGCTGGTACGTGTTTCGGCTGCCCGCGGTTCGTGTGACTCTGGACTTTCTGATCGGCTTGGCCCTGGTGGGAGCCGTCGCGTCGCTCGCCGCGCGGTTCGTTCAGCTTACTGCCACACAGGATTCCGATGTTCCCCTGAGTCGCAAGGCCGGCTTACTGGTTACGCCAGCGCTCAACGTCGCTCTCTTCCTGCTTGGTATTTCCCTCGCCTCCCGGACGTTTCTCGCGCGCTACGGCTTGCTGTTCAAGGACAACGGCGACTCCGGCGTGCGCGCCGGCGCGGAATACTTGGACGTTCAGGGAATTCTTTCGACCCTCAACCTGATCCACGTTTCCGTCCTCGTCGAGCTCGGGCTGGTCGCCGTGATCGGCTACGCGCTGTATCGGATCGGGACGCAAAGAACAGTGAGCCGCCGCTTGCTTCCGCTGGCCGCCGGCCTGGTCGCTGTGGATTTCGCGTTCTTCCTTGCTGTGGTCGTTAAGGACCACGTGGTGGTGCGGCCCAACGAGCCGACGATCCAGATTCCCTACATCCGCCGCCATATGGCGGCGACGGTGGAGGGCTACAAGCTCAACCGCATCAAGACCGTAGAGTGGAAGCCGCCGAGGGACCCGCTGCCGGTGGAGCGGCTTCTGGCGAGCAAGACCGTGCAGCAGGCTCCCTTGCTTCCCCCGTGGGTCAGCCGGCTGGAGGAGCCGCCCGACGCCCACCACTTCCAGCGCACGAAGTTCACCAAGTCCACGTTGGTTTACGGTCCGGCCCTGCAGATCTTCGAGCAGGAGCAGCAACTGCGCCCCTACTACAAGTTTCTATCGGTCGACAGCGTGCGCTACCGCGTCAACGGCGAGAAGCGCATGTACGTGAGCGCCGCGCGCGAGCTGCCCTCGCGGACCCTTGTCGGCCCCAAAGAGTGGCTGCGTTACTGGGGCAGCGCTGCCCTCATGTTCACCCACGGCCTGGGGCTGGTGATGAGCCCGGTGAACGAGCTGAACGAGGAGGGGGGGCCGGTTTATGTGCTCCAGGACATCCCTCCACGGGCCTCCCACCCCGCTTTCGATGCCGAGCCCCGCATCTACTTCGGCGAAGGCGCCAAGGACGACTACATCCTCAGCGGCATCCGGCATCTGAAAGAACTCGATTACGCTACCCGGCAGTTTCGACAAGAGTTCGTCTACCCGGCGGAGGGCAAGGACGGGATCCCGGTAAACTCCGTGTTCAAGCGGCTGATTTTCGGCGCCCAAACCGGCGACATCACCGCGTTTCTGTTCTCGCAGTTCATCGATCCCGGCACGACCCGGGTCCACGTTTACCGGACGCCCCTGCGGCGCGTGCGCCGCCTCGCGCCGTTCCTGTTTCTGGATTCCAATATCTACGCCTTCATCGCCGACCGGCGAACCCTCTGGATGGTCAACGGCCTGACCACCACCGAGAACTACCCCTATTCGTTTCGCGAGGTGTTGGGCGACAAGGCGGAGGAACGGGCGGTGGAAAAATTCCCGGAGCGCATCGTCAACTACGCCGAGGACTCAGTGAAGATCACGGTGAACGCCTTCAGCGGCGAGGTCCATTTCTACCGCATTTCCGACGATCCGATGGTGAAGGCGTGGGAGCGCGTCTACCCGGGCCTGTTCGAGCCCGCCTCGGCGATGCCGGAGGCCGTCGAGTCCCAGCTCAGCTATCCTCTCCAGTGGTTTCACATCCAGTTCGACGACATCTACAAGCGCTATCACCAACAGGATCCGATCGAGTTCTACAACGTGGAGGATCTCTGGGACGACGCCGACGAGGTGGTGGGATCGATCGGCCTGGGCCTGTTCGAGTTCGGCACCCAAGACCATTCCACTTTTTCTTATGAAGGTCACAGCATGCTGGTGGACCCGGCCGATCTGCCGCCGGGAGTGGATATTGGCCGGCCGGGCGAGCTGCAGTATGTCATGATGATGCCGTTCACCCCGGAGGGCGCCACCAACCTGCGCTCCCTGGTCCTGGCGTTTCAAGACCCCGGGAACTATGGAACCCTGGTGAACCTTCGCATCCCGCAAGGAACCCTGGTGTTCGGCCCCGAGCAAGTGGACACCATTATCGACAACGACTCCCAGGTGAACCAGCAGATCACTTTGTGGGTGCGGCACGGCTCAGAGGTCGTCCGCGGGCACACGCTGCTGGTGCCGGTGGCGGGCGACCTGCTCTACATCGAGCCGCTGTGGATCAGTTCCCTGCAAAATCCTTTGCCCGAGATCAAGCTTTTCTCAGTGGTCTATCGGGGCCGTGCCGCCATGTGGGGGACGCTGGACAAAGCCATCCGGCTGCTGGGCTTGCCTGAGGCGGCCGAGCAGAGCGTGACTGAGCTGCCGTGGTTTAAACGATAGGAGGAATCCAGTGCCTGAGGCCAACCGAGATGCAGAATCGAACAGCCGCCGGCAGGCCGGAAGCCTGGCGGTCTCCGTGGTCTGGGGATACGCGTTTGCCGGCGTTCTGCTGGCTTTTCTCTTCCTCATCCTCATCCCCAATGCCGACGGCCCTTCTCCCTGGGATCCGGAGGCGTTCCGGAAGGGTTTGCTGGAGATGTTCGCCAACTTCCGTATCCTGGACGACCTGGCGGACCTTCGAATCGTCAAGGTAGCGGACGTCGGCGACGGTCTGATCATCGCCGACCTGCACCTGCTCGGCGTCTCGAACCGGAAATTCGGCTGGGCGCCTTTCTACCTGGCGGTGGGCGGCTTGTTCAGCGCGTTGCTGCTGCGGGCTCTGCGACTCCGGCTGCTGGCCTCTCATTTCGGTATCCCGGCGTCGACGCGAGGCCAACTGGCCGGTTTCTTCTTCGGCCGGGGAGTCAACCTATTTTTCCCTTTCGGGGCCGGGGAATTGGCCACCGTGGAGACGCTGGTGGAGGGCGGCGCAGCGCCGGGGGCCGCCGCCTCGGCTGTGTTTCACAACCGGGTGTTCGAAATCCAGGCCATCAACACTTTCTTGCTGTTGGGGTTCGTGTACTTGGGTTGGGAAGGCGGGGCGGGCGCGCTGTTCTGGTCCATCGCGCTGGTGGCGGCGGTCGTCTCCCTGACCCGACCGCTGGGAGCTCCCGTACCGCCCAGCTTCGGGTTCGGGCCTTTGCGAAATGTCTGGACGGCGTTCAACGGTCGCGGGCTTCTGGAAGCAACTTTGGCCATTCTCCGCACGCCCCGCTTCGCTTTCGGCGTCTGGCTTCTCTCCTGCGCGGCGATGGGACTTGAGATCGTCGGCTACTGGTGCATGAAGCAGGCCTTCTCCTCTCCCCTGGATGACTACGTCCTCATGAAGAACCTGCCGTTCCTTCACTTCGCCATCGTCATCCCCATCGCCGCGCTGACGCGCATTATCCCCTACACCTTCGCCAGCCTGGGGGTCTACGAGCTGTCGTCCACCCTGATGTTTCGCGTTTTCGGCCAGGGCTACCTCACCGGCGCCACGGTCTCTTTGCTCGATTCTCTGCTGCTCAACAGCGTGACCCTGATATTGTTTGTCATTTCGCTGTTCGCGAGCCGGTGCCCCAGCGTACTGGAGACCTGGCGCAAGTTCTTCGAGCAGTCCGTGGCGCGCGACCATCTGGCCGCAGCGGAGGGCTCGGAGCCATGACGGCGCCGCAGCCTTCGATCCCGGCTCCGGCCCGGCTTTGGCGATCGACCCGCTTCTGGATCTGGTTGCTCTATATCCTGGTAATTCTGGCGGCCGTGCCGGACTACTTCGTCCAGTACTGGTTCAACCAGAGCCTGGGATTCAAAACCATTTTTTGGACGAACGTCGAGGCCCAGTTGCTGTTGTTCTTCGCCTACGGGCTCCTGTTGGGGATCGTGGTGTGGCTGCCGATTCGCTGGCATGCTGCGAGTCCCGCGTTCCGAAAGGCCGGCGTGCATCTGGCGATGTGGATCGGCGCCTTCGGTGGCTGGCTGCTGGCAAGGCACTACCTGGAGTTTCTTCTCGCCTTCCACGGCGTGCCCTTCCACTCGTCCGATCCGGTGTTCGGCAAAGACATCGGGTTCTACGTCTATTGGCTGCCGGTATTGCGGGATAGCGTCTTCGCCCTGGAAGCCGCCATCCTGGTCAGTATCGGCTTCACGTTGGCTGCCCGAGCGGACGCCTTGCATGCCGGGGGGGTGTTTGACGACCCCGAAATCCCGGTCGGCCGCAAAGCGGGGCTGTTGGCTGCGCCGTATCTCAACTTCCTGCTCTACTGCCTGGGCGCCGTCACCGTGGCCCACACTTGGCTGGGTCGCTATGAGCTGTTGCTCAAGGACAACGAGCCCTCGGGCGTGCGCCTGGGCGCGGAGTACCTGGACCTGGTCGGGCTGTTCTCCAGCCTCAACAACGTATATTTGAAGATGTTCGTCGAGACCGGCCTGACCCTGGTGGTTGGCATCAGCCTGAGCCGGATCTGGAAATCGGCCCGGCCGTTGCTGGCCGGCCCCCTGAAGTGCGGCGCTGCGCTGCTCGCCCTGGAGCTGGGCTTCTTCCTCGGGCTCGTCATCAAGGGTCACCTGTGGGTGTCTCCCAACGAGCCGCACATCCAGCGCGAGTTCATCCAGCGCCACATCCAGGCCACGCTGAAGGCCTACCGGCTGGATAAGATCCAGGTGCAGGAGTGGACGCCGCCCGAGCAGCCGCTGCCGGCCGGCCGGCTGCTCGCCAGCCGCACGGTGCAGAATGCGCCCATCCTGCCGAGCTGGGTGACCTACCTGGAAGAGCCGCCCGACATTCAGCACTACCGGCGGATCCAGATCACCGGCTCCACCTACGTCTTCGGGCCCATGCTGAAGATCTTCCAGCAGCAGCAGCAATTGCGTCCCTACTATCGTTTCACCTCCGTGGACGGCGTGCGCTACGAGGTGGATGGGCAGAAGCGCATGTACGTCAGCGCGGTGCGCGAGCTGCCGTCGCTGGCGTTCCTCGGGGCCAAGGAGTGGCTGCGATACTGGGGCAGCGCCGCGCTGATGTACACCCACGGCATGGGCCTGGTGATGAGCCCGGTCAACGAGATCAACGAAGTGGGCAACCCCCTCTACGCAGTCTACGACATACCGCCGAAGGCCACCAGCCCCGCTCTCGAGCACGAGCCGCGCATCTACTTCGGCGAGGGGGCCAAGGACAACTATGTACTGACCAACCTCCGGAACCTGAAGGAGTTCGATCATGCCACCGAGCAGTTCCGGGAGGAGTTCGTTTATCCGGAGGGTCTCGCGAGCGGCATCGCCGTCAACTCCCTGTTCCGCCGCGTGATTTTCGCTTTCCACACCAAGGACTTGACGGCGTTCCTGTTTTCCCGCTACATCGACCCGGCGCACACGCGGGTGCAGATCCGCCGCCAGCCCCTGGCCCGCGCCCGCAGCATTGCGCCGTTTCTGTTTCTCGACAGCAACCCCTACGCCTTCATCGCCGACAAGAACGTACTGTGGATGGTCAACGCCTTGACTACCAGCGATCAGTATCCCTACGCCTACCGGGAGATCCTGGGGGACAAAGCCGATGAGCGGGCGGTAGAGAAGTTTCCCGAGCGCGTCATCAACTATGCCGAAGACTCAGTGAAGATCACGATGGACGCCTTCACCGGCGAGGTCCGTTTCTACAAGATCGCCGACGATCCGATCGTCAACAGTTGGGAGAAGGTCTACCCGGACCTGTTCCGGCCGGCATCTTCGATGCCCAAGGCGGTCGGCGCGCAGCTCACCTACCCGCTGCAGTGGTTCCACATCCAGTTCGACGACATCTATAAGCGCTATCACCAGCAAGACCCCATCCAGTTTTACAACGTGGAGGATCTGTGGGACGACGCGGATGAGACCCTGGGATCAATCGGGCGCGGGCTGAGCGGGTTCGGCACGACGGACCAGATGACGTTTTCCTATGAGGGACACCACCTGCTGATCGACCCGGCGGACCTGCCGCCCGGGGTCAACATCGGCCGGCGAGGCGAGCTGCAGTACGTCATGCTGATGCCCTTCACGCCCGAGGGCTGCCGGAACCTGCGTTCGGTGATTCTTGCCTTTCAGGACCCCGAGTATTATGGCCGTCTGGTAAGCCTGCAGATCCCCCAAGGCATGTTCGTTCCCGGGCCCGAGCAGATTGACGCCTACGTCGATAACGACCAGGCCGTGCATCAGCAGGTCACGATGTGGATCCGTCACGGCAGCGAGGTGATTCGCGGCAGCACGCTGCTGCTGCCGGTGGGAGGCGACCTCCTGTACGTCGAGCCCATCTGGGTGAGCTCCATCCAGAACGAGATGCCGCAGCTAAAGTTGTTTGCCGTGCGCTACCACGGTCAGATTACTTCCGGGTCGACCCTACAGATGGCGATCCAGCGGCGGGCTCCCGGCGTTGAGCAACCGTCGGAAACAACCGTGCCGCTGCCAACCAGCCTTTCCGCAGCGCCTGTTGTTTCTTCTGGCAACGGTCGATAGCGCTCACCCGGTCACAGGCTTAGAAGCGCCGCCCGCGCGCAACAGGTTTCGGAACCGCTTGGAATCGATGGAGTAGCCAGGGAACACGGCTTCGGGCTTCTGGCAGCCGAGGTGCCCGGTCAGCAACTCGGCAAAGACGTCCCGGAAGTCTGTGGTAACGGCCAGGTCGCGGCCTTCGTAGAGTTGCTCTTTGGCCAGACCGGGCCATTGGCCGTACACCTTGCCGCCCTGGACCGAACCACCCGCCACGAACATGACGTTGGCATGCCCGTGATCGGTGCCGGCGCTGCCGTTCTCCTTTACCGTGCGTCCGAACTCGGACATGGTCAGCACGACCACGTCTTCCATGCGGTCGCCCAGGTCCTGGTAGAAGGCGGACAGGCCTTGCCCGAACTGGCGCAAAGGCTGCCCCAGTGAGCCGTAGCCCTCCACGCCTCCCTGATTGTTATGGGTGTCCCAGCCCCCAATATCCAGGAACACCACCTCGACCCCGACATTGGCCTTGATCAGTTTCGCCACCTGCTGGAGAGCCGGCGCGAATTCACCCTGACGCGCGTAGGTCACTCCCTTAGGAGGCTTGTATTGGTCCAGGTTCAGCGACTTGAGGGTCTGGATGGCGCTGAACATCTCCCGGGCGGTGCCGGAGATCAGGGAGTTGGTCTCCTCGTTATACATTCTTTCGTAGGTTGACTGGAACCCAGAAGCGGAATCGGTATCGGCCAAGTCCCGCAGGGCGAGAGCGCCTGCCTTGCCGCTCAGCGCCCGGGGCAGCGTGCTGCTAATGGAAATCGCCCGGAACGGGGTGGCCTTAGGATCGGGGTTGCTCAGCAGGTAACGGTTCAGCCAGCCGTCGGTGACGCCTTTGTTGCCCGGGGCGCCCGACTCCATGAAGTCCTGGGCCTCGAAATGCGAGCGCGTCGAGTGCGGCGAGCCGGCGGCGTGCACCATCGCGAGCTGCCCCTTCTTGTAAATGGGCAGCAGCGGCTGCAGGATGGGATGGAAGGCAAAGAACCCGTCCAGATCGAGCGCTGAAGGTTTGCCTTTCACGGGGGCGGGAATGCCGATGGAGGGCCGGCTCGCGTAGTATTCCTTGTCGCCGAACGGCAGCACAATATTGAGGCCGTCAGCCCCGCCGCGCTGGAAAATGGTCACCAGCACCTTCTTCTTCCCCTCGGCCGGGCCTGCGGCCAGGGCTGCGCGACACAGAAAACGGGGCACCGTGCCCATCCCCACCACGGCTAGAGCGCCGTTCTTCAAAATGATGCGTCGGGTCAGCATACGAAATATCCTTTCTTTCTTCCGGGCGCTTGACTCTATCTCTTTTGGAATTGCGGCGATCCAAGAGCATAAGCCACAGCGATCGCCTCGGGGCTGGCCAACGGCGCCGCATCGCCCTTGCGCCCCGCGGAGGCATCCATCATCATCGAGGCCTGCCCCATCTCCTGGCCTGATTTCTTTTCGCGGCCCGCTTGCGTCATCTGCGCGCGGATCCGCTCGATCTGCTCGGCGTTGGGCTCGGGCAGACGTAGTTTGTGGATCAGTTGCCGCGCCGCCTGCAGATCTGGTTTCACCCCCGGAATCTGGCCGGCGGTCAGTGCGTTGGCGAACTCCATGCGCTTCAGCAGTGCGTTGCTGTTGATCCAGGCGGCGGCGTAGTCCGGATAGCCGTCGGGAGTCCGCCGCCCCGCTTGCCCCATGTCTTGCAGGAACGCTCCCAGGCCTACCGAGGGGCCCTGGCCCATACGACGGCGCGGGGCGGGCGGGAAGCCGATCTCCGCATTCACCGCCCGCAACGAGCTGACAATAAGCTCGAGCGGCATCTTGAACTTCACCTGGTAATATTCCGGGGCCAAAAACTTCGGATGCGTTAAGATGGCGCGGACGACCTCGCGGATGTCCCCACCGGTTTTCAGGAAAGCCTGGCGGCCGGCTTCCACGATCTCGGCCGGCGGATCGTCAGCGACGAAGCGTCGCACCAGCTTGGTCGAAATGAAACGGGCCGTGGATGGGTGGTGAGCCAGCATGGTCAGCACCTGCATGCCTTCTTCCATGCCGCCGGGCTTGATCGTTTGTCCGAGCACTACCTTATCGCCGCTCTCGTGGAGCAGTGGGCTAAAGATGAACTTATCCGGCCGCCGGGCGCCGTTCTCGTCCCACTCCGTGACGGTCCAGCCGGTGAAGCACTTGGCCACCTGGATCACGTCCTGCTGGGTGTAGCCGCCGTCCACGCCTAGCGTATGGAGCTCCATCAGCTCCCGGGCGTAGTTTTCGTTGAGGCCTTTGAACTCCCGCACCGACACCGCGATCTGGCGCCACACGCGGCGGTCGGGGCCTGACAGCGTTGGCTGCAACGAGGCATTCAACCGCTGCTGGATCACCTCGAGCGGCGCGGCGCTGCGCCAGTTGTCCAGGTAAAACAGCATCGCAGGGTGCTGCGCGGTGGCCTTCAGCAAGTCCTCGAACTTGCCCAGCGCCTGGGGGCGAATCACGTGCTCGTCGTAATCCTGCTGCGGGGCTTCGCTGGCGCGGCCAAGGAAGAAGTGGTTGACCCAGAAGCCCACCATCATCTCCAGGAGCTGCCGCTCGCTGTAAACTCCCCGGATGGCCTGCGCTTTGCCGAGCTCGTACTCGCCCGGCTTCTGGGTTCTGGTCATCTGGCGAAAGGCGCGCGCGTCTTCTTCACCCTTGCCCAGATCGTCCGGCGCCGAGGGCATCGCCCGCGCGCCCTTTGGAACGAACGGCGGGAATGCCTTTTCTCCCGGCTCCAGACGGATGGCCTTCCCCCGCCGCTCCAGGCCTTCCGGCGCCACGATGGGGTAAGCCTTGTCCAGCTCCTCGAGGTTGCCTAGGGCCAGGGACTTGAACTCAGCCAGCTTCCGATCGGCCACAGCGTCGGGGATCGACTCCGGGTGCAACTGCTGCTCAATATACGCGCGAAGGCCGATTTTCTTGACCTTCTCGACGTCACCCGGCCGGGGCCCGTAGCCCAGGCGGTCGAGCGCGTGAAGGATCTGCTGCTCTTCGCTGAGCGGCTGCCGGGCTTCGCCGGCAACCAAAGGTAAAGTGCAATAGAGCAGCAAAAACCCGAGCGGGAGAATCTGAGCCACGCGTTTCATCCCAGCCTCCAAGGGGGCGCCGATTGACGCCTTTTCCAGTACCCATACTTTACCACGGAACGGAAAGAGATTGACAACCCTATTTTAATGTATTAGAACTGGCTGCGTCCACCCTGGGCTCTGGAGGAGGCTATGCACTTCGGGTTGCCGTCTCGTCGCGCGACAAAGCTTGGCCTGGCCTGTACCCTCCCGATTGTGCTGTGCGCTGCGCCATGCCTGTGGGGACAAGAGCAGGAGAAAAGCGAAGTCCGGCTGGTGGTCAAGAACCCGCCGCCCGATCTGCCTCCCGGCCGCACCATCGTGGCCTTGAGCCGGCTGCTGGGCCACCGGACGACGACTGCCCGCTCGTGCGAAGGCGGCGCCGAACGGGGCCGTCACGTACGGCCGGGCGAGGAACGAGCTGGCATTCACATCGACAGCCCGATCCTGTCCTCCAAAGGTCCCTTTGAAGACCCTGACCCGTCCGGATGCGGCTACGGCAAGACCATCGTGCCGGAGCACCGCGGTACCGACGGGGATGACACCTTCATCCTCGGTGCAGAAAACGATCGCGTGGATGCCCTCGGGGGTAATGATCGGATAGACGGCGGCCCTGGCGACGACGTCCTGTACGGCGGGCCGGGAAACGACATTCTGCTGGGTGGCGAAGGCAACGATGTCCTGGTCGGCGGGGAGGGCAACGACAACCTGTTCGGAGGGCCGGGCAACGATCGGCTGGACGGCGGGCCGGGCGACGACGTCCTCGAAGGAGGCCCCGGCGACGACCTGCTGGAAGGGGGGCCTGGCAACGACACCCTGTTCGGTGACGAGGGCGACGACATCCTCATGGGCGGTCCCGGGGACGACGTTCTCGAAGGCGGCCCGGGAAACGACACTCTGTTCGGCGGAGAAGGTAACGATGAGCTGGATGGCGGCCCCGGCGATGACCGGCTGGTGGGCGGCGAGGGCGACGACTGGCTCAGGGGCGAGGCGGGTAACGACGTGCTGGAAGGCGGCCCGGGTAACGACCGCCTGGAGGGCCAGGACGGCAGAGACATCCTCGATGGCGGGCCCGGCAACGACACCCTCGACGGCGGCGACGACGCCGATATCCTGATGGGCGGAGAGGGCGATGACATCCTGAAAGGCGGCGACGGCGACGACATCCTGGATGGCGGGCCCGGCAACGACAAGCTCTACGGGGGCGACGGCAACGACCGCCTGGATGGCGGCCCCGGAGACGACCTGCTGGAGGGGGGCGACGGCGATGACATTCTGGTCGGCGGCGCCGGCGCCGACCGGCTCCTCGGAGGCGAAGGCAACGACATTTTGCAGGGCGGGCCCGGCAACGATATTCTCATCGGAGATGTCGGAGATGATTTCCTCGATGGCGGCGCCGATGACGACCAGTTGTTCGGCGGCGACGGCAACGACATTTTGCGCGGCGGCCCGGGCAACGACCTGCTCGTCGGGGGGCGCGGCGCCGACGTCATCAACGGCGGCGACGGCGATGACACCATCCTGCTCAACGCCGGCGATGTCGACGCGGGGCAAGAAGAGATCATCGACGGCGGTCCTGGCAACGATACTCTGGCGTTGAACGGATTTGTGCCCAGCCTGATCTCCGGCTCGCCGGGCGCCTCCAGCACATTTGTAATCAAGGACCCGGTTACGAGCGGGACCTATCGGGTCTCCAACGTCGAACGAATCCGCTACACGCACTGGTTGTCTTACCTGGGCAGCGGCGAACAGCTCGCCTCGACGGTGCTGCTGACCAATCCATCGAGCCGTCAGGAGGCCAGCGGCCGAATCGACTTCCTTACCCCAGACGGCAAGCCGCTGGAGCTTTCGATCGGCGGGGCTGCGGCCAAAAGCAGCCTGGAATTTCGCCTGCCGCCTCTCGCCAGCGCAGAGTTTCAGACTGCGGGCTCGGGGCAGCCGGTGACCGGGCGGGCCCGGATCGAGGCCGATCAGCCTCTGGCCGGCGCGGTGCGCTTCTCCGCGCCCAATCTGGGGACCACGAACCTGGCGGAGAGCCTGCTGACCGACGCCTTCGCCGTGCCGGTGATTCGCGACCGGGCGCGAGGCATTAGCACCGGTATCTTCGTGATCAACGGCGAAACTGGAGGCTTCTACGAGTTGTCGCTGCGCCTCCCGACCGGCGCGGCGCCGGATGAAACCGATATCACGATGCCGCCGAACTCCCACATGCTACGTTACGTGGAAGAGCTGTTCCCGGATATCGAGGACTTTCAGGGAACCCTGTGGCTGAGTGGAAGCTCGCTGGCCGCCTTCGCCGTACTGAAGAGTGGAAACGACTTCACCGTCCTTCCGGTGGTTCGGTCCGGCCGCGTGCCAGTGGCCGTACAGGCGGTGCAAGCCGCACAGGCCGAGCCCGTGAAGCCGGCGCTCCCTGGCCGGAGTCTCTATTTCGCCCATTTTGCCGGGGGCAAGGGGGCCGCCTCCACGTTCTTTGTGATCAATCCGTCCATCACCCAGCGCGCCAAAGGTACGCTCGATTTCCTCGGTAGCGACGGCAACCCGATGGCGGCGCCAATCGAGGGGCGGGGTTCGGTCTCAAGCCTGGGGTTCGACCTGGCGCCGGGCGGCTCGATCACCTACCGGACCGATAGCCAGGCCGCGCCGGTCGAGGGATCGGCCCGCGTGCTGATGAAGGAAAACTCGGTCGAAGCTGTGGTGCACTATTCCGACGGAGCCGCCGGGTCGGTAGGGTTGGGACCGAGTGGCCCCTACAACGGTTTCATCGCCCCCGTGAAGCGTCGGCCAGCAAACGGGATCAATACCCGCATTGTGGTTAGTTCCACCGGCCCCGCGGCTGTGTTGCAGTTCTTGTTGCGCGATGCCCGGGGCCAGCTTGTGCCTGGCGGTGCGGCGTCAGTTCCCTTGCCCGCCAACGGTCATCTCTCGCGCTCCCTCGAGGAGCTGTTTCCCAAGGCTGGTACGGCCGAATTGCAAGGGGCTGTTACAGTGACCGCCGGCAATGATGCATCCCTCTCGGCCACGGTCCTGCAGCACGAAGAAGGAAAGCTGGCCAGCCTGCCCGTGATCCAGCTACAGTGATCCACCACGCCAGACTGCTGCCAACCGCCACCCCCGTGCGATGCTGTTGGGTTCCGGGGGGTGTCTTCTGCGGAGAATCCCGAACTTGGGTAGCGTGTTTGGGTTGTGGCTCACGTTAAGATCTGGGCAACCCTATTTCGGGCGGGAAAGGCCAGGCGAATGGAACGCTTTGCGTCCGGAGCTATTCTGTTTCAGGCGCTCTTGTACCAGCTCGAAAGTCTGCTGGTCGATGATGGCCTCGTGCTCGCCCGGGCAGATGTCGCCGCCTGCGGAGATCCTGCCGGCGTAGAGGATGTTGGCGAGCAGGTGGTAGATGTGCTGCTTGCGCAGCGGATGGCCCCCGTAGGGCTTGCCATCTCGCGTAGTCCACTGCTTGTTCCGCCAGCCCAGCCGACGAGCCTTGGTGACGATGCTGAAAACCGACTCGCCTTCGATGTACCACTGGAAGATCGACCGCACCCGTTCTGCTTCTGCAGGGTTGAGGATCAGACGCCCGCCGCCCGGGTCAAGGTCGTAGCCCAGGATCGGGTGCCCGCCGGTCCACTTGCCCTTCTTCCGGGCGGCCGTGTGCTTGTCGCGGGTGCGCTCGGAGATGATCTCGCGCTCGAACTGGGCGAACGACAACAGAATGTTGAGCGTCAGCCGTCCGAGCGAGGTGGTGGTGTTGAATTGCTGGGTAACGGACACGAAGCTGACGCCCTGCTTCTCGAACAGCTCCATCATCCTGGCGAAGTCCCGGATGGACCGGCTCAGCCGGTCTACTTTGTAGACCACGACGCAATCGACCTTGCCGGCCTGGATATCGCCCAGCAAGCGTTTTAGAGCCGGCCGCTCCATGTTGGCGCCAGTGTAGCCGCCGTCGTCGTATTGCGCTGGCAGCAGGGACCAGCCCTCGCCGGCCTGGCTGCGAATATAGGCCTCGCCGGCTTCGCGCTGGGCGTCGAGAGAGTTGAAGTCCTGGTTCAGGCCCTCATCGGTGGGCTTGCGCGTGTAGATCGCGCAACGGATCGGCTTCGGGGGGCCCGTCAGCTTGCCATTACCGTTAGTCACCACGTTTCCTCCCAGGCTTCTCGCCAAGCCCGAAGAAGGCGAACCCGTTCCACCCGGGTGCCGGTTGCCACGCGCACGGCGGCGCTCAGAGATGGGTACACCCTGCCGTCGCATTCGAAGCCGTCCTGGGTACCCGGACGACCACATCCTTCTCCTGGCCGAAGTTCTTCATGGGACGACAGGGAAGTCTTTGATAATTTGGGAGTTGCCGCTGAGGCGGCCGTCAGCTACTGGGTACACCTATAGCCGATAAGGCACCTTGAGCAGGTCGAAGGCGCGCTGCTGGAGGGGCGTCGGCACCGTGATCATTTCGAAACAAACTTTTCCCATTTGGATTTTGTTCTTCGCCAGCGTCTGGAGATCCTCCAGCAGCGTCTGGAAACTATGCACCGGCAGGCCGTCCTCGGTCCGCTGGGTGTAGGCTTTGCGTTCCGCCTGGGGCGAACGTTTCGCCGCTGCCACCACACTTTCTCGCCGTGCCTCGCCGGCGGCCTTGTCGTGGTCATCAAACAGAATCGGCGCCCAGGCTTGGCGCAGGCGCCACTCCACGTAGTACGCCAGCATGCAGAGAAAGACGTGAGCGCGGACTCGATCGGGGAGCCGGTGGTAGATCGGGCGCACTTTCAGGTCTACGGTCTTGAGACTGCGAAAGGCGCGCTCCACCACCGACAGACCCTTGTAGGAGCGGACGGCCCGTGGCCTTTCCCCTTGCCCTTCTCGCAAAACCGGCAGCCGGCCTTATTGCAGCGCACCATGCGGCTCCATAGGAACCCGGCAAGACGGTGGAAAGGTCAGGCATTCGCTGGAGGAGCTGCTTGCGGGAAGCGGTAAGTGGAGCGACCTTATCTTTCATTTCTATAATATGAAAGACATCACAGCTCAGCCTGGGATGCAAGAGAAAAACAACAAAACATCAAAAAATGTTTGAAGCAAAAGGGCAGCGTTTCCCAAAGGCGCAAGAGGCTCCGACCAGGGGGACGCGAGACTTCAAAAAGTGCGAAACTCTAGGGTAGCCATTCCGATGGCTCTGGTGACTGGCGCTCCTTTGTCAGGTGCTCTTCTAGGCTAGTCTAATCTAGGGCGGAAAGAAAGCAACGCGCGCCCAGGGAGGTGCTGCACACAACGACTAAACGAGCTGCTATACGAGACGTGTACAGACACGCTCACCGCCCAGGGCCCACTGTGCCCAGGGCGGGCAATCGAATAGGGGCCGGA
>JACQDI010000273.1 GCA_016201195.1 Acidobacteriota bacterium
GCGAGCCTGATTCTGATCGCTGCCGGAGGGACGGCGGGGGAGGTCGCCGGCGCCGCGCTATTGGCGCTGGCCACGCTGCTGGGACCGGCGTCGGACCCCGACGGCATGAGGAAGCTGGCCGAAAAGCTTGGCGCGCGGCACGTGGTCAACGGCGGATGTTTGCCTTCCGGAATCCCTGTGCTCCTCTTGATCACCCCCGACGAAGTCTTGCTCTCGCCTGCCCGGACCCCGGACCGGGTCGAGGCCCGCTACCGGATCGACAGCCTGGAGGAGATCCGGGTCGAAGGGGAGAGTTTCCGGCCACGCAACTACGTTTCGTTCGCCAAAGAGCCGCCCCGGCGCGATTCGGCGGTCGACCGCGACGCGGCCTGCGAGCTGGTCCTGAGCTTCGCCACGGCGCGGCTGGAGCTGCAATACCGGGGAGCGTTCGCCCGCCATCTCGCCGAGATCGCCGCCCATACCCTCTATCAATGCCGGGAAGCCGGACGCCGCTCGGCGGAAGCTCTGCCGGTGATCCGATGACCGGCGAGGTCTGGAAAAACGAATCCCTGGTGCGGACGTTCCTGGAAGGGGTGCGCGGCAGTACACAGTAGGCGGCGGGCCGGCGGGGACCTCTCAGTGTCCAGGCGCCAGCACCCCGTGGCGGCGCAGGATCTCGATCGTGCGATCGAGGGGAAGGGCTTCCACCGTGCGGCCGTGGGCGGTCGTGGTGGTGGCGCGGAACAGCGAGTTGTAGACGGCCTCTTCGGTCGCTTCGATCACGGCCAGGAACAAGGGCGACACGGCGTCGTTCGAAAGCAAGGGCTGGCCGCGAGAAGTGGAGAAAGCGATGGCGTAGTCGCCGCTGCCGTTGGATGCCGCCGAACCGGTTCGGCCCAGCCCGAGCATAGAGCGGGCGGCCATGCGCCGCAGGTTGCGGGCGTCAACCGGGGCGTCGGTGGCGATCACGATGATCACCGAGCCGTCGGCGCTCGCGGGGCCCGCGCGCAGCTCGCGCCCGACCGGGGCGCCGTCGATTCTCAGATCGCCGCCGAAATTGGTCTGGACCAGCACCCCCACCGTGTGGCCAGCCGGCACGCGCCGCGACGACGTCCCGATGCCGCCCTTGAATCCGAAGGCCACCGTTCCGGTCCCCGCCCCCACGCATCCCTCTTCGACCGCTCCGGTCTTGGCCCCCCTGATGGCGGCGAAAACCTCCTCGCGTCCCACGTGCCGCCCGCGAATGTCGTTCAGCGAACTCGTTGCCGGGCAGGGCCAGCATGTAATCGAGCAGCGCGTCGGCCACGCGCGGCACGTTGAGGGTCGAAGTGAGCAGGATGGGCGTCTCGATCTCGCCCAGCTCGTTAACCTGGGTGGAGCCAGCCAGTTTGCCAAAGCCGTTGCCCACGAACACCGCTCCGGGCACTTTCTGCCGAAACAGGTTGCCCTTATGAGGCAATACGGCGGTGACCCCGGTTCGGATGTCGTCGCCCTTGATGAGCGTGGTGTGGCCGACGGCGACGCCGGCAACATCGGTGATGGCGTTCAAGGGGCCGGGCGGGAGGCTGCCGACGACAAGACCGATGTCGCGGGCGCGCGGGCGTTGGGCGAAAAGCGGGTCTCTCGCCAGGACGCAAAGGACGCAAAGAAAGACTTGGCGGGCTTTGCGGCCTGGCGTGAGAGTCCTACCTGCGGATGGTGTCCGCCGCCAGCCCCCAGAAGTCTTCGACGTAGAAAGAGGAGACCACATTGCCGAATAGATAGCAGATAGATCGACAGGGCGGGATCTCGCCGTAGAGCCGCCGCCCCCGCTCGAAGATCTTAGCAAAACTCCCGTCCTCGAGCAGGTTGCCGGCGATCTTGCGCAGCGGCTCGCAGGGGTAGAACACGTCCCCGTTGGGATACACGCGCGGGAACATGGTCGGATAGCAGTGAAACTCCTGGAACTCGAGCAGGGTGCGGAGCAGCCGGGGGCTTCCGTTAATCGGCGCTTTGCCCTCCGCGCGCAATCGCACCAGCTTGTCCACAAAGGCCCGGTAGCGGGGGTTATGGAGCAGCGCGAAGTTCGGGTGCAGGCCGTTCTGGGCCGATTGCACCGAGAAGACGAAACCCTGCTCAATGCAGTATTCCAGGATGCGCTCGGCCTCGCCGATGTTCCATTCCTCGAGCACGCAACTGATGGTGACCGCGCGCGGCGGCAGCTTGGATCGCACCATTTCCAGGTTGGCCAGCACCTTGGGCACAGCCGCTGACTTGTTCAGGTACCCGTTGGGATCGTGGGTAAGCGCGTCCAGGCTCACGATCAGGCCGGTCAGGTGATCGAGGATTCCCTTCTGCGCTTCGAGCAACACCCCATTGGTCACCAGGATCACATCCCGGAACCGGGCCTCGCGCCGGGCCGCCCGGACCAGCTCCACGATGTCGGGGCGGATCAGCGGCTCGCCGCCGGTGAACAGGATCGTGTCCACCCCGCGGCGGATGGCGTGCAGCACGCGGATGCTCCGGGCCGTGTCCAACTCCTCGCTAAACACCTCCGGGTTCTTCTGGGTGCAGTAGCTGCAATCCAGGTTGCACTTGTGCGTGGCGTAGAAGATCGCCGAGTAGGGGCGCACCACGCTGCTCCTCTGGATGTGACGGATGTAGAGATTGTTGAAATAGGCGCGGAGGTTCTTCAGCACATAGGGGTAGTGGCGGACCAATCCCCGGATGAGGCGCCGGCGCTCGGAAGGCATGAACCGCTCATTTTACGAGAGCCGGCCATGCGCGGAATGGACTCTTTTGGATCGGTCGAATATGGCCGAAATTGGTACTTGTATGGACCATTGGGGTTGCTAAGCTGGCAGGAGAGGGGTCGCGCCATGGTATTCGAACTCAACCGGCAAACCGGTGAGCCGCTGTATCGCCAGATCAAGGACCGCATCAGCCAATGGATCGAAGACGGCACGCTGGGGCCGAAGGACCGGCTGCCGGCGACCCGGGACTTGGCCCGCTCTCTGGCGGTGAACCGCCACACG
>JACQDI010000274.1 GCA_016201195.1 Acidobacteriota bacterium
GTTGCACGGCCACTTCCACGAATTCGACGCCTGGGGCGGTGAGTGCCGGTTCGCGGATTGCACACACACCCACGAGCCCGGCTGCGCGGTCAAACAAGCCGTGGAGGCGGGCCAGATGCCGCGGGCGCGCTACGAGGCGTACTGCCGGATCTTGGAGTCGCTGTCGGAATTGAGAAGTTGAGGAATTAAGGAATGGAGAAACCAATCCGGCTGCTTTCCTCAATTCCTTACTTTCTCAATTTCTCCATTATCCTGCGGATCTCCCGGATGGTGAGTTCCAGCTCCTCGTCGGTCGTGTAGAAATGCGGTGCGATGCGGATGCCTGCAGCGGGCCGGTAGTCGACCAGAAAGTCCCGGCGGAGCAGCTCCTGGGCCACCTGCTTGCCGTTGGGGACCTCCACGGTAACCGTGCCGCCGCGCCGGGCCGGGTCGCGGGGGCACCGCACCGCGAAGCCCGCCTCTTCGGCGAGCGCGATCAGCCGCTCGGTCTGCCGCACCGACTTGGCGCGGATATTTTCCACGCCCACTTGGTGGATGATCTCGTAGCCCGACCGCGCCGCGTACAGGGCCGGCACGTTGGGCCTCCCGTTGAGAAAGCGGAAGGCGTTCCCTGCGTAGTCGATCGGCCCGCTCTCGAACTCGAACGGCGCCCGGTGAGCCATCCAGCCGGTCATGCGCGGTTCCAAGCCCGCCCACAAATCCCTCCGCACGTAGAGGTAGCCCGCCCCGGGCCCGCCGCACAGCCACTTCACCGAGCCGCCGGTGGCAAAGTCGACCCCGATCTTCCGCACATCGAGCGGCACCGATCCAGCCGACTGGTAGATATCGGCAATGACCATCGCCCCCGCTTCGTGCACCCGCCGGGTGATCGCCTCCAGATCCTGAACGTACGAGCTGCGGTAAAGGACGTGCGACACCGAGACCAGCAGCGTTTGCTCGTCAATGGCCGCGAGCATCCGCTCGAGCGGCACGGTGATCCCGTCGTCGGAAGGAACGGTCACCAGGCGTGCCCCGAGCCTTTCTAGGCCGTGATAGATGTACAGGTTCGACGGGAAATTCAGCGCTTCAGAAACAATCTGGTTCCGCTTCGCTGTCCAGTCGAGACACGAGGTCACGATCGCCTGGCAGATCGACACGTTTTGCTGCATCACGACCTCGCCGGGCCCGGCGCCGATGATCTTGCCGATCAGGTCGCCGACGGCAACCGGCATCTCCCACCAGCCCTCTTCCCAAGCCCGGATCCCCCGCGTCGCCCAGACCTCGGCGTACTCGGCGAGCCGTTCCCGCGTCCGCCGCGGCATGGCCCCCAGCGAGTGACTGATCATGTACACCGTCTTCGCCAGGATCGGAAATTCCTTGCGCCACTCTAAGAGTTCATCCATGTTTAGTTCCACGCCACCAGTAATAAAACGGAATCCCCGCCGCCATCAACAGCAGGCCGGCCAGCGACGGCCCCGGGCGCGTGACCGCGCTGTTGGCCACCAGCCCCAGGGTGATCGCCGAGAACAGCAGCGGCGTCGCCGGATAACCCCACATGCGGTACGGTCGCGGCCGGTCTGGCTGCGTGCGCTGCAACACCACCACCGCCGCCACCGACAGGCCGTAGAATACCCAGGCCCCAAAGATGGAATACGAGAGCAGCGTCTGGAAAGAGCCGCTTACCACCAACACCGCCGCCCACACGCCTTGGGCCAGGATCGACCAGCCCCAGCTTTCGCGGCAGCTCTACCAAAGGGTGTGAACCCCGTATTGCACGATCAGCCGGTCCGGTGTGACCAGGGTCAGGCCGTGGACGATGGCTTGGCAGATCAACATGCGGTCGAACGGGTCCCGGTGAAAGCTGGGGAGGCGGGCCACATGCAGAGCGGACTCCTCATCGAGCGGGAGGGACTGCAGCCCGTAAGAACGCCTCCTTTTGGGAACATACTGGCTCGGCGGTTCAGGCAGAGTAACGTGGCGAAGCGCGTACTGGACTGACAGTTCCCAGGCCGATACGACGCTGAGAAACATCTCGTTGTCAGGGTCGAGAACCGCCGCCCGCACCGGCTCGGATAGCTCCCGATCGCCGGAGGTCATCCAGATAAACGTGCAAGTGTCGAGCAGCAGCCTCACCCTTTGCCCTCAAAGAGGTCCAGCAGATCGTCCGGCAGAGGATCGAAAAACTCCTTGCTGATCTCCACCTTGCCCTTATCTACACCCAAAGGCGCCTTGATCACCCGCCGCGGGGGCAGGGGACGAATCTCAGCGATAGGGGTGTTCCGCTTGCAAAGAATGATGGTCTCCCCGTTGGCCAAGTGACTCAGATACCGAGACAGGTGGGTCTTCGCCTCGTGGATGTTGATCCGAATCATAGTCTACTTATAGTATAACAAGTAGCCTAAGCTGTGGGATGCCAGGTATGCTCCGAATCCTCGCCCTGCTCTGCTGCCTCCCGGTCCTCGCCGCCGAGCACGTGCGCGTCTACTACGAGGCGGGACGCTTCGGCGGGTGGCCGGCGAACCACGGGATCTGGTCCTGGGGCAACGAGATCCTGGTGGGATTCAGCGCGGCGTATTTCCAGAAGCGGCCTCCGGACCGCCACCAAGCCAACCGTGACAAACCCGAAGAGCCGCGGCTGGCTCGCAGCTTTGACGGCGGCGAGACCTGGTCGATCGAAACGCCCGCCTCGCTGCTGCCCCCCGAGCAAGGCGGCCGGCAGCCGGTCGAGTTGCGCGAGCCGATGGACTTCACCGCCCCCGGCTTCGCGATGACTCTCCGCTTCACCAACATCCACACTGGCCCTTCGCGTTTGTGGTATTCGGTTGACCGCGGCCACACCTGGAAAGGGCCATTCCGCTTCCCCCTGTTCGGGCAAAAGGGGATCGCCGCCCGCACCGATTACGTCGTCAACGGCCCGAGAGACGCGTTCGTGTTCGTAACCGCCTCGAAGTCGAATGGCCGCGAGGGCCGGCCGATGTGCGCCCGTACCACCGACGGCGGGCTGACCTGGAAGTTCGTCTCCTGGATCGGACCGGAGCCGCAGGGCTTCGCCATCATGCCCTCGACGGTCCGCCTCGGGCCGGCTCAACTGCTCAGCGCGATCCGTCGCAAGGAAGGCCGCAAGGACTGGATCGAGCTGTACCTCTCCCGCGACAACGCTGCGAGCTGGGAGATCCTGAGCAGCACGGCGCAGTCGAGCGGCGGCTTCAGCGGCAACCCGCCGAGCCTGGTCCGGCTGCGCGACGGGCGCATCGCTCTGACCTACGGCTACCGCGCCGAACCCTACGGCATCCACGCTCGCCTCAGCAGCGACAACGGCCGAAGCTGGGGCGAGGAGATCGTGCTGCGCGGCGACGGCGCTGCCTGGGACCTCGGCTACACCCGCTCCGTCCAACGGCCCGACGGCAAGATCGTGACCGTCTATTACTTCCCCGAACAGAAGGACACTGAGCGCGTCATCCTGGCCACCATCTGAGACCCGGGCAACCCCTGACCTCTGGCTTCTGGCTCCCTCCTTCTGTCTTCTGTATTTCTTCCATTCCATTCCTTCCCCCAGCATTTTCTCATCCAAGGATGAGCCTGAAGGAGGAGAGGGGTGAGGATGGCAAGGGCTCCTGCCGACGTCTCTGCTTGCGAAAACATTTTTCCCTTGGTTTGCATTTTTCTCTTGACAGCGCCTGAGAGTCTTGGTATCCTACGATTTATATATGAGTAAGAAGACCCTCCTCCGCCAGCTCCTCCGCGCCACCCGCTCCA
>JACQDI010000275.1 GCA_016201195.1 Acidobacteriota bacterium
CGCAGCGGCCCAACCTTCCCGCTTTTTCGTTCCCCCGCGCCACGCCCATGGTGCAGAAACCCAACCGCGTGCCGGCAATTTCCGATTTGCAGGTTGGTCCTGCGCCCGTGTTCAGCTTCCGCCTGCCGCAGCT
Organism: Acidobacteriota bacterium; assembly: GCA_016201195.1. Classification (GTDB taxonomy): domain Bacteria; phylum Acidobacteriota; class Terriglobia; order Bryobacterales; family JACQDG01; genus JACQDI01. Next base: position 134 of record JACQDI010000275.1, read on the forward strand.
TCCGGTCCCGGCAGCCAACATCTCGCCGGTGCAGATGCCCGCGCCGGCCCCCGAACAGGGCGAGCTGCCCGCTTCGGCCCTGCCCGGGGGCGATCCGATGAACCTGATCGCACTGATGCGCACCCCTGCTCCGCCCACGCTCGGCTACCTGCTCGAGGCCGGCAACCGCCTGGCCGAGTCGCAGCCGGGAACCGCCGCTGGTCCGGCCGGAGAAAACGGGGCGGGCGGCCAGCCGGGTCTGGGAAGCGAGAACCTGCCGCCGCTCAAGGGAACGCACGGCGACATGCTGCAAGCGACCGGGATGGCCTTCGACCCGATGGGCCTGCTTGGCTCGGGCAGTCCGATGAAAGATGTTGCGCTCCCGCCACCAGCGGCGCCTTCGGCGACCCAGCCGGCCGCCGGCGGCAACTTGGGAGTGATCATCGTGCAGCAGAACTCCCAGGAATCGGTGCTCGAAGGGGGTGACGTGCTGAGCGGCCAGCCCGTCTACACGGTCTATTTCGACCAGCCCGTCTACACGGTCTATTTCGACGTGCCCGGCGCCCCTCGCCGCTGGATCCTGCAATACTGCGTCCCGGGCGGAGCGGCCCCGCAGTCCTTTGTGGCCGCCGAGGGCGTGATTCGTATTCTGCCTCGGCGCTCCGTCCAGCCTCCGTTCCCGCTGTCCCGAATCCCGCTCGACGTGAACGGCGTCCAGAGCGAGGCGCGCCGCCTCGTGGTCTATGCCACGGTCAGCGAGACCGGCGAAATCGCGGACCTTCGAGTGGTCCGGGGCGCCGGCCAACCCCTCGACACCGACGCCGTAGAAACGCTGCGCAAGTGGGTGTTCCGCCCCGCCACCCGCGGCGACGCCCCGGTGGCGGTAGAGGCCCTGTTCGGGATTCCGCTGATGTAACCCACCACACGGGCCCTAAATCTTCGCCTTCGGACACTTCTTCCGCATCCACTGCACGAACGCCTCCGGCGACGGCATCGTCGACAGCCGGCTCTGCCGGACGAGAGCCCAATCGTCGAATTGGTGCGACGCCTTGATCTCAGTCAAGGTCACCGGCCGATCCAGGCGCCCGACGAAGGCGAAGTCGACCACCGCCAGCTTGGGATTGTTCGGGTCCGGGCGCGGCGCCGAAACCACCTCCGCCAGACCTGCCACCTGGGCGTCCCCCATGCTGTGGTAGATGAACACCCGGTCCCCCGGCTGCATTTCGCGGATCGCGCGCAGCGCCTGGGGGTTCTTCACGCCGTCCCAGACGGTCTTCTTATCGCGGTCCAGATCGTCGATCGAGTACGTCTCCGGATCGGTTTTGGCCAGAAAATACTTCATCACTTCCCCTCCGCCCACTGCCTGCTGTCTACTGCTGTCGGATACCGTACACCGCTTCCTGGCTGCGCAAGTACAGGCTGCCCTCGGCTACTGCGGGGATCGAGATGTTCTTGGCGTGGCTCCACTCGACCGGAGCCTCGTTCGGGCCATCCCCGACACCAAAGAACCGCAGATGCTACCGTTCCGCAGCCGGTTCATTCTTTCCTCCACCGAGGCCCTGACCCCTAGCTCCTGAAGATTATACAATCTGGGACGCCATGATCACTCGATCCTTCGTCCTCGACGTATTGCAGCAGTTGATCCGCATTCCGTCGGTGAACCCGACGCTGGCGCCCGAGGAGCCCCACGGGGAGGCGGCCATCGCCGCCTTCGCCCGCGACTGGCTGGCCTCGCAAGGCTTGCGGAGCTGGGTCGAGGAGGTTGCGCCAGGGCGGATCAACGCCATCGCCGAGGCCGGCGACGGCAACGGCCCTACGGTGGTTTTCTGCGCCCACCTGGACACGGTCGGCACCGCCGGCATGACAATTCCGCCCTTTGACCCGAGGGTGGAGGACAACCGGGTCTACGGCCGAGGCAGCTACGACATGAAAGGCAGCGCCGCCGCGTTGATGGCGGCCGCCGCCTCGCTCGCCCGCGACGGGCTGCGCGGGCGCGTACTGGTGGCGCTGGTGGCCGACGAAGAATACGCCAGCATCGGCGCGCAGGATTTCGTGAAGCGTCACAAGGCCGATGCCTGCATCCTCACCGAGCCGAGCGAGGGCCGGCTGATCCTCGGCCACAAGGGTTTCGTGTGGGCCGAGATCCTCACCGCCGGCAAGGCCGCTCACGGCAGCCGCTGGGACCTCGGCGTCAGCGCCATCGGCAAAATGGGTCGCATCATCGCCGCTCTGGAGCGGTTCGACCAGGAGGAATTGCGCCGGCGGGTCCATCCACTGGTTGGCCCGGCCTCCCAGCACTGCGCCCTCATCCAGGGCGGGACCGGCCTTTCCACTTACTCCCCCGAGTGCCGCTTGCAGGTCGAGCGGCGCACCTTGCCCGGCGAAACCCCGGCGCAGGTGATGGAGGAGCTGCAAACCGTGATTGCCGGGGCTGGAGAGCAAGCCCAGGTGCGTCTGCTGCTCGCTCGCCCACCACTTCTCTGCGATCGCGATGCGCCGATCGCCCGCTGCGTTCGCGAGGCGGCGAGCAGCGTCACCGGGAACGCGCCTGCGGAGGCGGGAGTGGGCTACTGGATGGACGCGGCGTTGTTCGCCGGCGCCGGCATCCCCACCGTCAACTACGGTCCCGGCGGCGCCGGCGCCCATGAAGCCGTCGAATGGGTCGATCTCGACTCCGTGGTCACCTGCGCCCAGGTCCTCGTCGAAGCCGCCCGCCGCTTTTGTCAAGGGAACGACTGATAGTCCGCCAGCACTTCACCCGGCGATTGCGCGCTTCCCAGCAGCCGCACCTCATCCAGCACCGCGTTGAGATAGTATCCGTCATACCAGGAGGCTCTCCCTAGAAACAGATCAATTGCCGCCTGTGGGGTGAAGCCGGGAAACACCGCCTGTGCGTCCTGGATGCCGTTGAGATAGATCGCCCCGGCGTGCGTCGCCCCGTCGTAGGTGACGGTGAGGTGATACCAGGTGTTCAGGGCGAGCGCGGCGTTCGAGACCAGCCACGGCGCGTTCGCCGGCAGGCTCGCCACCGAAAAGATCGTCCGGCCGCTCGAGTGAATCCCCACATACCAGCCCTGGTAGTTGCCGCCGTAATCGGCCGTGACCAC
>JACQDI010000276.1 GCA_016201195.1 Acidobacteriota bacterium
CAGCGGCATCGTCCAGCGCCTGGAGCAGGTGGCAGCCGACCAGATCCTCACCGTGCGAGAGCCAGTAGAGTAAACCTGCGGCTTGCCCCAAAAGCCGGCTGGAAGCCAGCTCGCAAGCAGGACTGCTTGCCCCACCTCGTCAGAGGAAAATATAGAAACTCCAGGAGTACGGCTCCGGGTGACTTGAATCCGTCAAGCGCTGGGGGATCTTCGCGCCAGGTAAAAGGTTCGACACCCGGGACGGATCCAAGGATCGTCTCGAAAGAACGGCGTCGCGTCCCAGGAACGGATCTGGTCGAAACCGGCCAGGTGCAAGCTGCGTTGGATTTCGGCCGGAGCCCAACACACCTCTTCGACGCGCTCGCGGGAGCGCCGCCAGCGGCGCCCCTCGCGAACGAACCACTCGGCGATGGTCCAGCCCTTGTCCCGGCGAGCGTCGTAGCCGCCATGCATGACCAGCACCAGACCGGGTCGTTCGATCCACCAAGTGCTGGGCCAGATTTTCTGGAACGCCATCCGGTTGTTGACATCGAAGCAAAAGTAGCCGCCCGGCCGAAGCGCCCGCGCGACCGCTCGCGCCACGCGAGTCAAGTCGACCTTGCGTGGGACATGATTGATAGCGTCGAACTCGCACGTAACCAGATCGACTGGTTCGGGCAAGCGGAAGGTTCGCATGTCGGCGCGCAGGACGCGAACGGGCACGCCGGCGCGTCGAGCTTTTTCGTGCGCCAGGCGGCACATCGTGGGAGAAAGATCAACGGCGAAAACTTTGAGGCCCCGGCGCGCCATCGCCAACGCTGTCGTTCCGGTGCCGCAGGCCAGGTCGCAAGCGGACCCGAGCTGTGGAAGGATTTTCCCAAGCAAAACGCGCCGGGCCCGTTGCCAAACCCGGTGGAAGGGAAAGAAAAAGAACCTGTCGTAATGCACTGCCAGCAACCTGTAAGGCGGGCAGGCGCGAACTTGAGCCATGGATTACTTCTTCACGAACTTCTGCACCCGCATCCCCAGGTGCACGTCGGTGACGTAGACGTCGCCGTTGCGCCCCGCCGCCACGTCGTGCGCCCAGTAGAACTGCCCGTCGTAGCTGCCGAACGATCCGAACTGCTCGAGGATCTTGCCCTCCGGCGTGAGCTTGAGCACCCGCCCGCGCTCCGGCGGCTTGGGGTTCATGTCCCCTCCATCGACCACCCACAGGAAGCCGTCGCGCACGGTCATCCCCCACGGGCGCCCCAGCTCCGCGCTCTTCCACAGCGCCAGGAACTTGCCGCTGCCGTCGAACACTTGCACCCGCCCATTGGCCCGGTCGGCCACGTACACGCGCCCCTGCGCATCCAGTGCGATTCCGTGGGGTGTGTCGAACTGGCCCGGCTGGTCGCCCTTGCTGCCCCAGTCCAACAGGAACTTTCCATCGGCAGAGAACTTGGCCACCCGGCTGTTTCCGTAACCATCGGACACGTAGAACTCTCCGCTCGGGCTAACCACCACGTCGGTGGGCCTGTTGAAATGCGTCCCGTCCAGGCCGGGCACGCCCTTCGCCCCCAGGGTCATCAACAGCTCGCCGCCGTGGCTGAACTTGAATACCTGGTGCCTTCCCACGTCGGTGACCCACACGTTGTCCCGCGAGTCCACGTTCAGTCCGTGGGCGGTGACGAACATGCCGTCTCCCCACGAGGCGAGGATCTTTCCTGTCTCCCCGTCAAAGCACAAAATCGGCCGCTCGCCGCGGTGAAACACCCACACGTGGTTGTGTGAATCCACGTCCACACCGGACACTTGCCCCAGGGCGAATCCGTCCGGCAGTTGCGGCCATCCATGCACCACCTGGTAGGCGGCGGAGGCCCGAAAGCAACCCAGCACCAGCAACAGCGCAATTTTTCGCATGGGTAGACTATACCTCAGAACACCCCGGCTCACAACTGAACATCGAACAGCGGCTTTTAGCAAAGCTCGCCGGGAATGATGCCTAGACATCAAACAAGAATAGTTCTATGATGTTCTTATGCGAACCACCTTGACCCTGGACCCCGACGTAACTCAGAAACTGAAGAGCCGAGTGGCCGAGCAGAAGGCGCCGCTGAAAAAAGTCATCAATGATGCTCTGCGGCGAGGTCTCGCCACCAGGCCGGAACCCAAGCCCAAGGCACCTTTCCGCGTGGCGCCCCATTCGTTCGGCTTTAAGCCGGGCATTGATGTGACCAAGCTCAATCAACTGCTCGACGAGTTGGATGTGCAAGAGTTCGCCTCCAAGCTCCGAGTTCGGAGAAAGCGGCGGTGACCATTCCGGACGTCAACATCCTGGTTCACGCCTACGACGCCGATTTCCGCCAGCATCAGGCTGCCAGGGACTGGTGGGAAGAGGCACTCAACCTTCAGTACCCCGTTGGATTGCCTTGGGTAGTCACTCTCGGCTTCCTTCGCATCGTGACAAACCGCAGCATCCTCGCCCGCCCACTGCCTGTGGCGGCCGCGCTCGACATCGTTCGGTCCTGGCTGAAACGGCCGGGAGTCCGCATCCTGGTTCCCGGCGAGCGGCACGGCGACATCGTGTTCGGCTTGCTGGAGGAACTCGGCGCCGCGGGAAATCTCACTACCGATGCTCACCTGGCGGCGCTGGCTATCGAATACCGGGCCGAGATCGCCTCCACCGATGCGGACTTCGCTCGCTTCCCCGGCCTGCGGTGGTTCAACCCGCTCTCGTCGAGGAAGCGCTTGGCCTGAAGATGGCCTTATCAACGGAGCCGCTTGAATACTTCCTCTGCCGCCTCCAGCGTTCGTCCTAGCTCGTCCCCAGTATGGCTGGCCATGATGTTATTCCGTTTCAACGCCAGCGGCAGCAGGAAGAATCCGCGCTCGACCATCTCCCGCCGGAACCGCACATCCTTCTCGCGATCGTTCCGCAACAAGTCCGTGTATGTCTCGACCGGCGGCTCCTGAAAGTAAACAACGAACACCGACCCGAACTGCGCCACGTGGGCCTTCACCCCGTATTTCTTGATCAATCCTGAAAGCTCCCGCGCCATCATCGCGCCGTTCGCGAAGAGCTGCCGGTGGACGCGTCCATCCTCCAGCTCCTCGATCGTGGCCAGCGGCGCCGCCATGCCCACCGGATGCCCGTTGTACGTCCCGGCGAAGAACACGTCGCCCCCGCCGGTCTGGAAGCGGTCCATCAGCTCCCTCTTGCCGCACAGCGTCGCGCACGGATACCCGTTGGCCATCGCCTTGGCCACCGTGGTCAGGTCCGGTGTGACCCCGCAGTAGCCTTGGTAGCCCCCCAACCCGTGCCGGAACCCCGTGATCACCTCGTCGAAGATCAGGATCACCCCGTGTTGCGTGGCCAGCTCCCGCAGCCCCGGCAAAAATTCCGGGCGCGGTAGCACGCAGCCGATGTTGTGCGGGATCGGCTCGAGGATGATCGCCGCCACCTGGTCCCCCTCGCGCCGCAGCGTGGCCTCTACTTCGTCGATCCGGTTGAACGTCAGCACGATCGTGTTTTCGATCGCCTCCGCCAGCATCCCCGTTGAGCCGGGATCATACCGCCCGATCTTCTCCGCCGGGCTGATGATGTTCATGCACAGGTAGTCGTGCCAGCCGTGATAGCAGCCCTGGAACTTGATCAGCTTCTTCTTCCCCGTCACCGCCCGCGCCAGCCGCACGGCGTTGTAGGTGGCCTCCGAACCTGAGTTGCAGAACAACACCTTCTCCGCTGAAGGAATGCACCGGCATAGCTTCGCCGCCAGGCGAATCTCGAGGTCCGTGGTCCCCACGCCGACCAGGTCGAGCGATTCCACCGCCTCGATTACCTTGCGATTCACCGCGGGGTGGCTGTGCCCCAGCAAGATCGGTCCGAACGCGGCGTGAAAGTCGATGTAGGCCTTTCCATCTGCGTCATACAGCATCGATCCGACCGCCTTGGTGAACACCAGGGGCGGGTCGAGCGCGCGCGTGGAGGAGTTGACCCCTCCGGGAATGTACTCCAGCCCCTCGGCAAACAATTCTGCGTTGCGGGTCTCAGTTTTCAGCATAAAGTTGATACCTTTTTACCATGAACCGCCTCCTGCTGTTTCTGCTCCCTGCCCTCTGCGCCGCCCAGGTCAAGCCCGGCCGCTTCCAAGGCCGCGACGCCTGGACGCTTGACACGCCCCGCCTGCGCATCACGATCCTCCAATCGGGCGGCCACGTAGGCGAGATCACGCTCCGCGATCCGGACGCGGTCAACCCGCTGTGGATCCAGAAACGTCCCACCATTGATACCGATCAGTACGACCCGGCGAAGCACGAAACATTCTATGGCGGTGGCGCCGGCGCGCGCCTGATGAGCGGCCTCGTCGGCCACAACGTCTGCTTCCCCTTCTGGGGCAATCCCTCCCCCGCTGAAGGACGGGCGGGCATGACGTTCCACGGCGAAACCGGCATCGTCCGCTGGAAGCAGCTCGCCGCCGGCGCGGACTCCCTCACCGTCTCGGCCGACCTCCCCGAGTCCCGCACCCGCTTTACCCGCACCCTGCGCGTCTCGGGCCAGGTCGCCTACTTCCAGGAAACCGCCGAGAACTTGAGCGCCTGGGACCGTCTCGTCGGCTGGTGCGAGCACGTCACCCTGGGCCCGCCGTTCCTCGAAAAAGGCGTCACCCTCACCGACGCCTCCTTGACCCGCGGCCGCTCCAACGGCGACGCCTACGGGCGCGAGCTCGTTTGGCCCGCCGACCTGCGCACCGTCCGCAACGTCGAGCGCTCCGGCTTGGTCGACAATTTCCTGGTCGATCCCACCCGCCCCTACGGCTTCTTCGCCCTGGTCCATCCCCGCCTGCGTCTGCTGCTCGGCTACATCTTCCCCCGATCGGATTTCCCCTGGCTCAACATCTGGGAAGCCAACAACCCCGAGATGCTCACCCGGGGCATGGAGTTCAGCAACACCCCTTCGCACGGCACCATGAAGACCCTGGTCGCCACCCCGCGCCTGTTCGACACCCCGGCCTACGAATGGCTCGACGCCAAAGGAAAGCTCACCAAGCGTTTCGCCGCCTTCACCCTCCGCGTCCCCGAGAATTACCAGGGGGTGGCCGATGTCCGCCTGCTCGCTGGCAAGCTGGAGATCGTCGAGCGCAACACTGGCCGCACTCTCACCCTAGCCTTCGACGGCCTGTAAGGCCCCTTGCTGAGCTTTGCCACTTGGCGTGAAATCACGGTGTCCAAAAAAGCAGCGATTCCGCAACCAAGATTTCTTAGCCGGCCAAAGCATTTGATTCCAGTGGTGTTTAGTCTCTCTGCTGGCAGGGGGGCAAATTCGCATTGTGGCCCCAATCCGTCGATTGGGCGGCCGGCGTGCGGGTGAGCGGCCTCCGGGCCGGCTTTGGCGAGGTCACCGGTCCTCTTCAGGCGCAGGTAGCGAGAGGTTCAGCCCAGGCGTCGCCGCCCTAATCAGCATTTTGGCTCACGGCGCGTACACTTCCTGCCCGTTTTGCCGAAAAAGGGCGACACTCTTCTCCCTGTCAATTCTCTCCCTTGTGCACCTAGTCTTACTGTGGTAGAGTATCGTCATCCGCTAGGAACGGTCGAAGCCGCGCCTGGTTCAAGACTGGGCAGGGTCTCAGGGCTGGGGAGGTCAACGTGAGTTTGACCGAAGTAGAGCATATTTTCGCGGGCGTTCACGAGGCGGGGATCAACGACTTTCTTCAGGCGTTCTTTACCGCCAGGCCTCGTCATCTCAACTACGGCACTTCGTTGTTTGTTCCGGTTACGACAGCGGCCGCCACCAACATGGCAACCATCCCGTTTCCGGGTATCCCTGGCGGGATTCACTGGGCCGTCAGTTTCACCATCCCTACGGTGGACCTGTTTCCGGACAGCAGCGGAGGAACGGCGCCGCTAATTCCCGGACCAGGGCAATTCAGCGTCAAGACCAGGGTCACCCTCACGGTCGGGTGCGGCACTTGGAATAACGGAGATAATGTGCCGGGGACCTTTCCAGGGCCGCCTCCCTCGTTCACTCCTCTTACGACCACGCTTGACGTGTTCGCGTTGGGCCATCTCACCAGCGTGTACTTCGGACCCGGCAACGGACGAATCGGCCTGCGGGTGGACAGCGTCGAAATCGTCAATATCACTCCGGACACGTTGGAATCCGTCGTCGAATGCATCATCCGCATGATTCTCGACGCGGTGGCGCAAACCATCAACCTGCCGTTTAACGCTCTCACCATCGGCTTCGTTTCCCTGATCCTCCTGCGAGGGCCAGAGATTGAAGACGATCAGGTGAAACTGTACGGTGACGTGTAAGGAGCAGCCATGGCCGACATTACTCTGGCCGCGGATGAAACCGCTGCAACGACCCTGGTGCTGGACGCGGAGAGCGCCTTGGGCACCGTGGCTGACAGCGGGTCCGACACTCTGGGACCGTTCACGGCTTCCTGGAGCGGTAGCGTATTTTTCGCCAACGGAAGCGTCGACCTGATCGCCCCTAACATCATCCGCATCGCCGATTGCGAGGTGCATTACTCCTTTAGCTTCACCTTCTCCATCGACTTGAGCAGCATCCTGCCCGATTTTTGCCTGCCCCGGGTTTGCATCTTCGGCTTATGCACGCCTCGCATCTGCATCGACTGGCCGACCATCCCAATCCCGATCAGCTTTTCCGACGTGGCCACATTCACCGCCGACTTCACTCTCGCCGCCTCCCTGAGCGGCGGGGTGTGGAAGGTGGACATCGTCATCGTGGGGATTCCGTCCCTCACGCTTGGCCTGGCAACGGCAGCCCTCATCGTGGCTGTCGGCGCGGCCGCCGGGCTGGTCCTGCTGGCGGTACCCTTCATCGGCCCCTTCCTGGCCGGTGCTGTAGTGGCCATCACGGCAGCGATCGGCATCGCCGGTGCTACGGGTTTCCTGGGCGCGATCCTGACACCTTTTGTTTCGGGATTGACCTTCAACATCTACAACCAGCCGCAGGTCTTTCCCGTATTGCCGGCAGGCGGCGCCCTGGACCCGGCCGTCAACATCAACATTGATAGTCTTGCGGCCACTGTGGAGTCAACGGACGAGGATGAACTGGTGATCACCGCGGACATTTCCGCTTGAGTGGAGCAGCCTATGCATACTCTCGACAGCCGCTCGCTGCAATACGTGAACTGCTTCGCACAGAAGTTTACCGTGCGAGCGCACGTTCAGTACATCATCACTACGGCCGCCGGAGTCTGCCTGCCCGTGGATGGAGAGACCTTCACCATCGACGTAAACGAGCGCAAGGCGTCCAGCAAGGAGTCGAAGCAGCACGATGTGACAGTCCGGCTGGAAGGCCGCCGCTTGGTGGCCAGCCCGGCGCATCTGGAAATCGAGGTTGGTGACACAGTGCTGTGGAACGCTCCGGCCGCCGCCACTCCCGGCTATGCCATTCGCGGGGAGTGGGAAGGCGGCGGGTTTGACAGTTCGTCTCTCTCCGAAGGCGCTGTCTACACCCACGCTTTCGGTCTTCCCGGACACTACCGCTGGGTCGATGCCAACGGGAGCGCCTTGTCCGGGGTAGTCGAAGTGCGCTCGCTGGACCATACCAAACGGCAGGAATGCGAACGGTGGCTGAAAGTCCTGTCCGATGGGACGCTCATTCTGATCCGGGGTGACCATGCTTCGCCCGACAAGGTCCAGATCCTCACCGGTCAGACCGTGTTCTTTGCCGTGGAGAAAGCCCCGGGAGTCAGCATCACGGATGCGCGGCTGGTCCGGCAGCAAGCCCCGCCGAAGCCGGGCCCGCCTAAGTCTTCACCAAAATCAACGTGACCTCGACAGGAGCTGCACAAGCTTAACCTGGCTGCGGCGGGCTGCCAGAGCCCGCAAGGCAAGCAAGAGCAGCTCGCGCACTTGATAACGACGAGAATGGACTGCGGGGGCTGACAGCGCTGAATCGTTGTCGCCAGCAAGGAGGTTCGCAAAGAAAGCAGCGACCCCGGACGACCCGGTAGTGGCGTCTTCCTTTTCTGGAGAGGGAAGCACGGGAGATCGATCTGACAGATTGAGCACCGGTCTGCACCGGTTCCGGTGAGTATGTCTGGACAAACGGGCCGTTTGCTGATACTAGTAATTGTGAAAGGGGGACACACATGGCAACGAAAGGCAAGCCGAGCAGACCAGAGACGAAGAAACCAAGGGCCTGCGCCGCCGGGGTCTGCGATCCGGCAAGAACGCAAGGCTTAAAAGCGCCAGCGCCGGAAGGCGACCACACATTGGTGAGCCTCAAAGGTCCGGGCGTGTTTGTCGCCGCTGAAGCGAGCAAACAGGGGGGAGCAAGCGGCCTAACGTTCGTGATCCTCGACATCGACGGACGGAACGTTGTGAACCTTTCGTACGCGGCGGCGCAGAACCTCGCGCTGACGCAGCAGAATCCCTTCGGGATCGTACTCCTCGGTTCGGCGGAGATTAAGACCTTCACCATAGGCTGGCCCTCGCCCCTGAGGTTCGAGCGTGAGTTGAAGCTTTCGGTGACCGTCAATGAAGGGGGCGTCGTTCAGATTCTCGCCAATGTCATCCATGGCAAGTGAAGGACCACAGAAGTCGTTTTGACTAGCGGTCCGCAGGTTCCGGCGCGATCAGAACGGCCGAGACTACGCTGGAAACCCGCCCAGAGCCTGGGGAAGCTGCCTGCGAATCGAGCCCTTGCCCATCTCGCGGGGTCGCCTTGGGCCAATTCGATCCGAACTCGGTGACGCGATCTGTTAACCACAGCCGCTATGCGTTTAAATTTGTCCCGCTCGGGTTGCCGACCCGGTCTGTCCCATTAACCAAATCCAAGAAAAGCCGCCAAAGTTTGCGACGAGTCCGGCTTGGGCACCCAAGAGGGACAATGGCACGTGGGGCGCGACATTGCAAGGCGGACATCGACAATGCCTGTGTTGTAAATCCGCTGATACGACTGGGTTTTGGTCAAACGGCGTGGACGGTGTTTTAAGCGTAGCCGAGGACTGGATGATTCGTTCATTCATTCAGCCCGGCCCAGATTGCTCAGAGACTGAGTGCCTCAGCCAACCAAATTATTACCCGACGCTTTCTCTACGAGATCTCGCGCAGAACTTTCTGATAAAACAACCGCGACTTCACCAGCTCGTCCACCGGGGGAGTCTCCTCCAGTTCGACGGCAAACGTCCCTGCGTACCCAACCTTCGCCAGGTATCGGAGCAGCCGGTCCCAGTCCACCAGCCCTGTGCCGAGCGTTCGATGCTCCCGCAAATCAGCGGGACGCACGTCGTCAAAGTGAAAGTGAAACAGCTTCGGCCCTAGCCCCTCCACCTTCTCCATCAGGATATCGTTGTAACGTTTCGCGCCTTTCGCCGTGGCCCGCTCCGAATCGTCGATGCCGATGTCTGCCCGGTACGCGCGGGTGTGGCCGGTATCCACGCAGCCGCCGACGAAATCGTGACCGATCTCCCGGATCAGGGCCAGGTACTGCTTCACGGTGTTCGGAGATCCTGTTTCGATCGCCAGGCGGATCTTGTATTTCGCGGCGTGGTCCCCTAGCTCGCGGAAGACGGCGAGCAGATCCGGCCAGATCTGCTCGTAAGTCATGTTCGGTTCCGGAGCCGCGTGGACGGTGGCCACTCTGGCGCCCCAGAAGCCGCTGTCGTCGATGGCGCGATGGAGCAGATCCAGCGTCGCCTTCCGGGCCGCGCGGTCCTGAGTGGCCGGACGCAGCCCGTGAAACGGCAGGTGCGTGGAAACGTGCTGGAGCCGCTTGACTTCGGAAAGCAGATGGTCCTTTTCCTGCTTGCTGAGGTCGGCCACCACTACCCCTGGAATCGGGCCAACAGAGTGTCTCTGGCCCGCAAAGGTCAGGATCTCGACGCCGTCGAAG
>JACQDI010000279.1 GCA_016201195.1 Acidobacteriota bacterium
CTCGCACGGGGTCAAGCTGATCGGGCCGCAGGTCGACTGGAACGTCCCCTCGCCAGCCGTGGCGGCTTTGGGGCCCACTGTTTTGAACACCGTCATCCCCAACCCGTTCTTGGGCGTGGCCCCGCCTTCCACGACGCTGGGAAGCCTGCCCACGACGACCGTTGGCCAGATGCTCTTGTCGTTCCCGCAGTTCACGGCCGTCACCAGCGTGAACGAGAACTTGTATAACTCCAACTATCACGCCTTGACGCTGCGCCTCGAGAAACGAATGTCTCACGGACTGACATTGCTCACTTCTTACACAGCGGGAAAGAGCATTGATGACGGCAGCGGCTGGAACGGCATTTTCCAAGGTCAGTTGGGGCAAACGGGGGGGCTCGGCGTCAGCAACCGCCGCTTGGACCGCTCCATCAGCGCTTACGATCGATCGCAAAGGCTGGTCACGGCGATCACCTATGAGCTGCCCTTTGGCGCCGGCAGGAAATTTGGAAGCGGGAGCAGCTTCTGGCGGCAGGTGGGAGGCTGGCAGGTGAGCGCCATCAGCACCTTCATGACCGGGCTGCCGATTGCGATGTCGCGCAGCGCTTACATCATCGGCGACGTGCACTCGCCTGACAACGGCCAGGGGCGGTACGGCGTCGCGCCTTCCAATCCCTGGCTGAATCCCGCCGCCTTCCGGCCGCTTACGGCGGGCCAAATCAGCAACATTCCGCGCACCATGCCGGATCTGCGCGGTCCCGGCACGGCCAACACGGACCTCTCCCTGTTCAAGATCTTCCGGCTCACCGAAGGGGTGAAGCTGCAGTTGCGCGGCGAGCTCTTCAACGCCTTCAACCGAACCGAACTCGGGTTGCCGCAGACGGCGCCGCTCAGCCCCACCTACGGTCTGATCACCACCACTGCCCGGCGCCCGCGGGAAGTTCAAATCGGCGCCCGGCTGGTTTTCTGAAAACGGGAATGCGCTCACATCTTATTGCTGTCACGCTGATTGCTTTCTGCCTGGGCGGCAGCGCCATCGCGCAAAATGTCACGCCGCGCGAACTCTATGTCCATGTTTTTATGCACCACTATGTGGGGGGCGGCGGGTTCTACCCGTCGGCGCAGGATCTCCGCGCCTTCGCCGAGCTGACGCAAAAGTATCATGTGCCGGCCACATTCTTCTTCGACGGGATTCTGGTGGAGCGACTTCAAGAGGAGGATCCGGCGATTTTCGAGTATCTGAACGGTATCAAAGCGCCGCTGGGCTATCACGCCGAAGAGACACACGGTCCGTTTCCTGTCGCCACCAACCTGCTGGGAGGACGGTTGCCTGGTTTGCCGCCCTCTGGAAGCGCCAGTTCGGTGACTTATGGGCGGCCGTGGAACGAAGCGGTGGAGGCGGTCATCCAGCGCTACAGCCACCGCATCGTGCCCGGTCCAATTAACCCCGACACGAAGCAGATGAATATGCGCCAGGGCGGGCAGTTGAGTGGTTTCTTGCTGGAGCAACCATCCGTGCCCACTGTGGGGGTGGGAGGAGCAGTGATGCGCGGGACCTCACCCGAACTGATAGAACAGGGGCTGAGCATCGCCGGACCCGGCAATGATTTTTTCTGGTTCATGAACCGGCTCAACTACAAGATCCGCCGGCATCCGGCGGGAAACCTCCCTTTCCGCTTCCTGGAAGTGGGTCTGGTGGCATGGCCGCCCCGCGGGATGGCAGGCGTGGAGGAGCAGTTGCAACAGTTGGTAGCCGAGGTCAAGGCGGTCCCCGGCAGCCGTTTCATCACTCCCGGCGAGCTGGCCGGTTTGTTTGAACCGCAGAACGCTCGCTCGGCTGAAAAAGACGAACTCCGCCGCATTGCCGACAAACTGATCGCCGGTTGGGTGGGCAGGCCCCCGGACTTTGTGGACGTGGGTGCGCGATCCTATTCGCTGGCGGACGCTTACGAAGCACTGGCCACGGCGCTGGCGCAGTACGGCGCGAAAGGGACATTTCCGGAGCGCGTGCGCGCGACGGGCCTCTATGGGCCCATCGCCGAACCCGGCGAAATCCGGTCGTGCAAGGTTGGAAAGCTGCCGGCAGCCGCAGTGTGTGCGGCGGCATCCATAGCGCTGGAGGAAGCAGGCCGCTTGAACCCCCGGCGCGTGCCGATCATCACCAGGGTGGGCGAGGTTGAGCTCAACGCCGCCGAATTCCTGCTGGCCATGTCGCGGGTGTATCGGGCGCTGGCCGGCTCCATGCCGGCGACTGTGGACGTCGAGCCGAGCTCCACCGTGCCACCGTATGCGGACGTGATCGAGCGGTTGTTCCAGCCCGGCGACAGCCGGCCGCTGTGGTACTCCAAGCTACAGTTGTGGACTGTCAAGCCGGCTTCGCTGAAGACTCCCAGCAGTGTTCAGCCCTCCAGTCCGGGCAACCTCCAGGGCGCCCGGTAGTAGCGAGTCAACATTTCGTTGGCTTCCGCTGAGTTCGTGATCTTCTCTGCCTTCGTCCATTCTTCTTCAATGCCTCTCGGGGTGGTGCTCTGTTTTCAACCTTGCGGGCTTCACAGTCCAACGCTGTAGAAGGGTGTACCAGTCCTGGCGAGTCAGGCGCGCCTTTGCCAGTTGAGAACGGTCTCCTGCAGGCAATGGTTCGAACTCGATGCTCTTCAGGCCTTCCATGGTTGGAAAAACATTCGTCCCGCGAACCAGCACGCTGCCGGAGATGTCATTGCTCCTCAGTTTGCGGTAGGCCTGTGCCATACAGTAAAGGAACTCCGCGGGGTTCAGCACGGCCTTGCTGTAAGATCGCTCGTTTAGGATGACGCCATCGAGCAGTTCACCGCTTGGCTCGAAGCCTTTTGCCGTCTCTCTGCCTGAGAGCTGGAATGCTCCGGGGATTCTGTCGGTCAACCGTGGGGCCGTCTCTCGCACCGTGTACACCACCGTTCTTACTGGAACCGTGGTCGCGGGTATGTCGGTGAATCCCGCGCCGATTCGAGACCCCGCAATGCCCAGCGATACCGGGGTGTCAGTTGGGCCGAGGAGGTCCCGGATGGTGACAGCTTTGGGGAAGCGCCCTGCCGCGCTGTACTCTCTCAGGAATTCAAAGAAGGTCTGAAACGCATCGCATAACGAGAAATCTGTTCCCCCGGTTTCCAAATACTCCGGAGGCGAACCTCCCCAGTTCGCCAGCAATAAACCGGCCATCTCATCGGCGGTGGAGACAGCGACCGCCTGAGTCTCCGGCAGCGGCACAACCATATTCAGAACGTCTTTGCTCGTGACCACTCTTACGCGCTTGCTGGTCACGACGTACCTCACGACCTCCTCATAGATCCGGAACACCGTCTCTGTCTCGTCCTGGGAGAGCAGCCTACGGGTCTGGACATCCCGGACGAACTGAAAGGGATGCCAGCCAAAGGAGACGAAGGTGATCTGGTCCTCAGGCAATACGTCGAGCAGCGATTTCAGCACGGCCACCGGGTGCGCCGGTGGTTGGGCGTCATCCCAAGGGGAACGGAAGCCGAAGGGGAAAGTCACCGCGCTCACCAGGTTGGGCATCAGCATGACAGTTCGAGGGCTCGTTCGCCCCACCAGCAGTCCGTTTTCCCAGAACAGGGGATAGCCGAGCATGGAGCCACCAACCGGTCTCATCTTCACCCCCATCTTTTGATGGGCCCGTTCGACGGCTGCGCACGGTGGCAACCCGCCCGCGCCGAACGAACCGAAAGCGACTACCGGCGGCTCGCCGAAAGCGCTCTTGATGAGGGCAATGCCGCCCTCGCGGGCGGGGTCAATCTCGGCGGCTCTGGGGCTGGGCCTCCGATGGCTCTCCAGGTAGGTCACGTGCTGGACTGCATCGTCCCAGCTCATGTCCTTAATGCGCTCTGCCAGGGAGGGGACGGGGTCGTGCATCGCCCAGCCGTGGTAACCGATCGGCATCCCAAGACGTTTCAGCGTCTCCACCGTCTCCGGGACATGGTCCACCATGTTCACCAAGGAGGAGCCTGTGGGGTAGAAGTCTGCTTTGATCCCGTATCTGGCGTACAGTTCCGCTACCCGCTTTCCTGCCAGCGCCTCGTCTCGTCCGATGGGGACATCGAAGTGTTGAAAGAAGTTGAAGTAGATGCGCGCAGGCTTCTGTGGAGAGGGGCCCTTGGGGCCGTGCTGCGCGAGCAGCAGGGTTGATCCCGCCACGACGATGACAAACAGCCTGGAAAGGTTGGACGCGGTCTTCGCGGGATATTTCCTCATCGATCCTCCCCTCGGGTCGGGGAAAGTCAACGCCGACCGTGATGGTGTAATTGACATTATATCAAGAACGTTGTATAAATTGCAGAGGAGCCGTCAATGTCACCTCTCTTCGCCGTTCTGGCCCTACTCTCCGCCTCCGCTATGAGTGCTCAACGGGCGCCGGATACCCCCCGGAAGCCGATCCAGGTGGTGGTGCGTTTCCACCTGGACGATCCCGCGATCCGCGCGCCCGAGGATCCGGGTCCCACCCGCAGCAGCCTTCGAATCAAGCGCATCACCGAGCTGCTGGAAAAACTCGGCGTGAAGGCGGAGTACGCCTTCGTGGGTGGCGTGGTCCAGCAGTTGGCCGATGACTTTCCCGGAACCATTGAGAAGATCAAGGCGCTCCAGCTCCCCATCGCCTACCACCCCGGCGCTGGCCACACCGAGCCTTGCCCCGTCGGCCGCGGCTCTCTTCCGCCACCGGGGGCCCAGCCCGAAGTAGTTTGGGAACGTCTGTGGAACTTCGAGACCCGGACGCTGACGCCGGACTGGCGCTTCGACGAAACCGGCAAGCTGGTCCGGGGCAACCCCCGGGCGCAACAGCCGATCACGCTGGTTGATTTGCCTCTTTACCGGATCCCGGCTCAGGAATCCTGGCTGTTCGGCGGCTGGCTGGCGATCCAGAACACCCTGGGAGTCACTCCGCTGCAAACCGATGCCGGGGGACACGGCCCGCTCTACGAAGCTCTCGGCGCCGGGTATCCGGCCAGCGAAGGGGAGGTCCTGTTGCCGTGGATGCGGCCTCGGCCGGGGCCCCCGGCGCGCACGGATGGGATTCGGATTCCTTTCGAGCTTCCGGGATTGAATGAGGTTCACTTGTTTCCAGGTGTCCGCCCCACTGCGCCGAAGTACTATCGCAAAGCGCCCGGCGTCGACGCGCCCCGCACGGTCGATCCGGCGGAATGGTTTGAAATCCTGGCGCGCAATCTCCCCGGCGACAAGAATTTCGCTACCGGCTTCATGTGCCATATGGGATCGGACTGGGAACGTCTTGAACGAATGATCGGTTTCCTGGCTGCCCGCCCGGAGTCCTTTCGTATAGCGTCCCTTGAC
>JACQDI010000280.1 GCA_016201195.1 Acidobacteriota bacterium
AACATGACTCTGCCCGACATTCTCGGCAAGTACCCGGGGTGCCGCCAGGTGCTCGACCGCTACGGCCTGAGCGGCTGCGGCGGCCCCCAGGGTCCCCTCGAGCCGCTGTGGTTTTTCGCCCGCGCCCACCGTGTCCCCGAACATGCGTTGCTGTGCGAGTTGGAGCAGGCCGCGCGAGCGGACCTGGTCAGCCCGTCGAAGCTCGAATACAATCCCGGACCCGCCGACGTGATCTACCGTGGGTTCTTCAAGGCGGCGATCGTCACCATGTTCACGTTCGGCTGCGTGCTGGGCGGGATCAACCTTGCCATCCTCGCGGCGCGGCACCAGCTTGCAGCGCTCGACATGCGCGCCATCATCTGGGCGCACGCCCACGCGCAGGTTGCCGGGTGGGTGACCTTCTTTGTGATGGGGTTCGCCTACCAGGCTTTTCCGCGCTTCAAGTTCACCACCCTGTGGCAGCCTCGCCTAGCTACAGCGACGCTTTACTTCCTGGCGTCGGCGTTGACCGTGCGCACCCTGGCCGATCTCTGGCAGTCGAGCGACTTCTGGCGCATGGCGGGGACGGCGGCCGGAGCGGCCGAGCTGGCGGTGGCGGTAACCTTCGCTACGATCATTGTCCAGACCATCCGCTCCTCGAAGCAGCCCGCGGAGCCTTATGAGAAGTTTGTCTACGCGGCCCTGAGCTGGATGGTCGCTGCGTTCGCGTTTGACCTTTGGGTCTTCGTCGCTTCAGGTCGGGTCAGCGGATATAAGCAATGGGTGCAGTTCATCGGCGCCTACGACGCGCCCTGGCGGGACCTTCAACTTCTCGGTTTCGCAGGGACCATGATCCTGGGAGTGAGCCAGCGCTTCTTGCCGTTCATTTACGGATTCCGCGAGGTGCCGGCGCGGGTTTCGGCCTTCATCTTCTCGCTGTGGACCCTGTCGGTCGCTGGCAGCATTGCCGGATGCTTCCTCCTGATACGGACAGGTAACCCGGCTTGGGCCATCGTGCTCGAAGCCGGCATCGCCGGGCTGCTGGCAGCGGTGGTGGTGCAGGTCCGGTCCCTGCGGCTGTATTCGATGCGGGTGGAGACTGACCGCGGCCTGCCGTTCTTGCGAGCCGCTTACGCCTGGGCCATTACGGCGCTGATCCTGCTGCTGTTTCTGCCCGTTTACGGGTTCGCCGTGGGCACGCCGTTCTCACACGCGTACTTCGGGGCCTACCGGCATGCATTTACGGTGGGCTTCATCAGCATGATGATCGTCGGGGTATCGAGCAAGGTCGTGCCGGTCTTGGGCGGCCTTGACCCGCGCACCCTGAGCAGCCTGGTGGCGCCGTTCTGGCTCATCAACATCGGCAACATGATGCGGGTGCTATTCCAGATCCTCACCGACACGCAGCCCTGGGCCTTTCCGGTAATGGCAGTGAGCGCGTGGGTGGAGGTGACCGGCCTCGCCTGGTGGGCCACCGACCTGTGGAGGGCGATGAGCCACAAACCAGCCCTTGCGGAAACCGTGCAGGGCGAGGTGAGCATCGCCCCGCAGACCCACGTCTTCGACATCATCACCCGCTATCCGCAGACCACGCCGGTCTTCCAGGCATTCGGATTCACGCTGATCAACAACCCAGTGGCCCGACGGGTGTTCGCCCGCCAGGTGACCCTGGAGCAGGCCTGCCGCCTCAAGCACGTGCAGTATCCCGTGTTCGCCGGGGCGCTGGAGCAGTGCATCAAGGGGGATCAGTGAGCGCGACCGCCGCATCGGACCTTCTGCGGGCCGGCCATCGCAAGATCGAGGAGCACCTGGATCCGTTTCTCCATGCTCTGCTGCATCTCACCCCGGAGCGTGTGGGGGAGATTCGGCGTCACTTCGAGGAGATCCGGCGCCTGGCGGGTCCGCACTTTGAGAAGGAAGAAGGGGTGTTCTATCCCCGGCTTCGGCCGCAACACCCCGAGCTGCTCGCGCAGATGGACAACGAACACGAGACCACCCGATTGACCGAGCGGTACCTGGGCGAACTGCTGGCTTCCCTGCCCGAGGCGCCGGGCGAGAGGGACCTTACCGAGCTGCACCGCCTGGGGATCGAGTTCCACGACGCCGTGCAAACGCACATCGTGGCCGAGGAGGATTATTTGCTGGAGCTGGCCGATCAGGTGTTGAGCGAGAGCGAGCAGCAAGTTCTGCGAGCCCGCATGCAGGAGGTTAGTTCAGCGGTGCGACGCTGATCTCTTTGAAGTACAGGATCGCCCGCTCGTCGTGGTTCTGGATCCCGATATAGCCGGACTCGGCGCGCGGGCCGCGTTCGGGCTCGTAGCCCTTGGTCTTGGGCGGCACCGGGGAGACGCCGTCGTAGTCGGTCACCAGCACGCCGTTCAGGTGGACGATGGTGCGCAGACCGTCCAGCGTGATATCCATCGTGTTCCACTCCCCGGCGGGCTTGTAGGGCCGCGCCTTGGCCTTGGTCATGGAGTAGAGCACACCCGTGCAGTGCCAGTCGTCGTCCTTGTTGTCGATCTGCACCTCGATGCCCTTGTGGATGGCGTCGCGCTCGGATGCCGGCTTTTGGGGGATGCGGATGAAGATGCCCGAGTTGCCATTCTCTGCGGTCATTTTGTAGACCATGCGGAGCTTGACGTTGCCGATTTTCTCCCGGGTGTACCACAGCATGCCTTTGCGGCCTTGAGTGCGGATCATGCCGTCCTCCACGCGGAAGCCTTCGTTATCCACCCACTGCCAG
>JACQDI010000266.1 GCA_016201195.1 Acidobacteriota bacterium
CACCGCCAAGGGGGCAACCCGCGCCTCATGCGGCCGAACCGCCAGGCCCACCGACCCGGGGTCGATCTCCCCGGCCACCGCCGGCGCCAAGGCCAGCAGCCCGGCTTCGCCCAGCGATGCCAGCAATTCCTGCTCGGTATTAAGTGTGCCGTAGTCACCCGGGGCGGGTGGGGCCGCCGGGGCCAAATCCTTTAGAAGGCTGTGAAACTCCAGCTCCTGGTAGAGCGCCTGTAGCTGCCCGATGTCCGGCGGGACCGTCTTCACGGTTTCCAGGTCCAGGTCTACCGGGACCGTCGTATCGATGGTGGCCAGCTTCTTGCTGAGCACGATGCGGTCGCGGTTTTCTTGCAGGCTGGTGCGATACATCTTGCGCTCGACCTCGGCGGCGCGCTCCAGGGCCTGCTCCACGCTGCCGAAGCGCTCGATCAGCTCCTTGGCGCCCTTGTCCCCGATGCCCGGCGCCCCGGGGATGTTGTCCACCGCGTCCCCCTTGAGCGCCAGCAGGTCGGCCACCTGGCCGGGCGCAACACCGGTGAACTCGCGCACCTTTTCGGGATCGTAGACCCGGCCGTCCTTGCTCGGGTCCAGCACAAAAATGTGGTCGCCGACCAGTTGGAGCAGGTCCTTGTCGCTCGAAATGACGTAGACCTCGATGCCCTGCTGGGCCGAGCGGCGGGCCAGGGCGCCGATCACGTCGTCAGCCTCGAAGCGCTCGCGCTCGATCACCGCGATGCGCCGGGCTTCGAGCAGCCGCCGGATGTAGGGGATCTGGGACAGCAGCTCCTGCGGGGTCGCCGCCCGGTTGGCCTTGTATTCGGCGTACATCTCGTCCCGAAAGGTGGGAGCGAAGCTCTCGAACACCGCCGCCACGTACTCGGGCCGGTGCTCGTCGAGCAGCTTAGCCACCATGGAGTTAAAGATGTAGACCGCCTCGGTGGATTGCCCCGCCCGGGTCCGCATGGCTGGCGCGCCGCTCCGCGCCCGCGCGTGGTAAGCCCGAAAGATCAGCCCAAAGGTGTCGATCAGGAACAGCCGGGGCGCTGTGGCCATGCCCCCATCTTAGAATGGATTGCGCACCTCGACGCCGTCGTAACTCTGACCGTGGGAGAAATCCTCGCTGTAGAGCACTGCAGCGCCCGCTGATTTTGCGGCGGCCAGAATCAGCCCGTCCCAAAACGAGAGTTGAAAGCGGGTATGGATGTCGATGGCGTCCAGGATGTGGTGCGGCTCGATAATCACTACGTTCAGCGTCGCATAGTCGGCTACCACCCGGGCGGCGGTGAGGACCGGAAGTTGGATGGCCTTCCCGGTGACGGTGACAAAAAACTCCTGGAGCACTTGCGTGCTCACAATTCCCCGGCGCTCTCGAAAATAGGAATCGACTGGCTTTCTGGCCGTTTCTCGCTTTCCGGCTTCCCGCGTATCAAACAGATACACCAACACATTGGTGTCGAAAAACGCAGTTTCAGTCATACAGTTCCGAGCGGGGAACCTTCCTGCTGGACCGATACAGACCCTTGCGGGAGGCGTCCAGTATCCGTTTCAGCGCCTCCATATAGTCGTCCTGGGGCTCGACCATTTGTTCCAGACTTTCTTTGACTAGCGCGTTGATCGAGGTCCCCCGCTTGGCGGCGTGGACCTTAGCGGCTTGAATGAGTTCGCTCGGCAGGGATAGGGTCAGGTTTTTTCTTTGCACGTATTTCAGTGTAGCACAGGCCCTAGCTGTGTGGCTATTCAGCCACGCTATGAAATCGCCGCCGTCCTTTTCCAGCCGCACTATCGGGCCTAGTACTCGCATGAAATGAGATACTTACAGATGGCCTCTGAGATGCACCGCGGCTGGCTTACAATTCAACCTCAGGAGACTCGCCCGATTGCGGTTTGAAACTACGACCCAGCGGCCGGTGGAAACCCGCGGTATCGGCTTGCATAGCGGCGTGGACGTCGCCATGCGCATCCTGCCCGCCCCGACCTCGACCGGCATCGTCTTTGTCCGCACCGACCTCGACCGGTTTCTCATCCCTGCAAGCTGGAAGTACGTGGCCCGCGTCAGCTACGCCACCAGCCTTATGCGCCAAGGCGTGCTGCTTTCCACCACCGAGCACGTGCTGAGCGTGTTTTACGGCATGGGGATTGACAACGCGATCGTGGAGATCAACTCGCTCGAGTGCCCGATTTTGGACGGCAGCGGCAGGCCGTTCGTGGAGCTGCTGCGGCAGGCCGGGCGGCGCCAATTGCGCCGTGCGCGGCGGTACTTGCGGATCCGCCGTCCGGTGGAGGTCCGCGACGGCCGCAAGCGCATCACCATCCTGCCCGGCGACGGCTTTCGCATCACCTGCAACACCGACTTCGGCCACGCCCTGGCCGGCCCCCAGGAACTAGACCTTGATCTGACCCCGGAGCGCTACGCGCGGGAGATCGCCCCCGCCCGCACCTTCGGCTTCCAGGGCGACCTGGAGCAGATGCGCGACATGGGCCTGATTCGCGGTGCGTCGCTCTCGAGCGCCATCTGCTTCACCCCCGACGGCATTCTGAACCCCGAGGGCCTGCGGTTCCCCGACGAGTGCTGCCGCCACAAGGTGCTGGACCTGATCGGCGACCTGGCCCTGATCGGCCATCCCCTGGTGGGCCACGTGATCGCCGAGCGCGCCGGCCACGCCATGCACACCGCCCTGGTCGCGCACATCCGCAACGACCGCTCCAGCTACGACATCGTCACCCTGGACCAACTCGCCGCAGAAGCCGCCCGCGCCTTGGTAGGATAGGGCGAGTGGCGAGTTCGCAACCGGCCACGGAGACGCTGCATGCCCGCCCCAGTTCCCGACTACGAAAAAAACGCCTGGATGTC
>JACQDI010000267.1 GCA_016201195.1 Acidobacteriota bacterium
CACGCGCTTGGCACTGGGCATATCGGGCCGATGTCCGCAGCAGGGGAACGAGCCGAACTCTACCCGGTTTTTCGGCGGCGGTGTATGTGGGAAGGCCATGACACGGTCTTCCAACCGCCGGCGCAACGCCGGATCGCGGATCCAGCAATCGCCTGTCGATCGAGTGATTCTCGGCGTCGACGCCTTTCGCCGCGGAAAGCCAGTATCGCTGCGGGAGAATGGCGCCGCGTGCACGTTCTACGCTGTCGAAACCCTATCTGAGGCGGTGCTCAAAACGCTTCGTGCCGGGCGGCCGCCCCTGCTCGTTCTCACCCATGCGCGCGCGCGCACCCTGAAGATCCGCCTTTACACGCCCGAAGTGGTGGCGCTGAACGTTTCTGCCGACTTCGATGCGACACGCCTGCGCGCGATTGCCGATCCCGGCGACGATCTGACATTTCCGATGAAGGGCCCGTTCGTCGCCATCCGCGCTCGCTTGCCGGCAAGCTACGCGGCCGCGGTGAAGCTCGCCAAACTTGCGGGCCTGCTGCCCGCCGTCGCTGTGCAACGCGCGAAAGTGGCAAGAGCTGCGGCTGTGCAGCTCGCCGTCAGCGACGTTCTCGCCTACGATGACGAGATTGTCCGTACTCTGCAGCTGGTGACGCGCGCGCGTGTCCCACTCGAAGGTGCGCAGAAGACTGAGCTCATTTCTTTCCGTCCCGCAGATGGCGGGCCCGAGCACTATGCGATCGTGATCAATGCACCTCCGACTGCAAAACCCGTCTTGACGCGATTGCATTCGGAGTGCTTCACCGGCGATCTGCTGGCCTCGCTCAAATGCGATTGCGGTGCGCAGTTGCGCGGAGCCATCAAAGTGATCGCGGAAGCCGGCGGCGGCATCCTGCTCTATCTCGCACAGGAAGGCCGCGGCATCGGGCTGATCAACAAGCTCATGGCCTATGAGCTCCAGGACGCGGGTGCCGACACGGTGGAGGCCAACGAGCAGCTCGGCTTCGAGGCCGACCTGCGAACCTACCAGGTGGCGGTCGAAGTGCTGCGGCACTTCGGGATGACCCGGGTGCGCTTCCTGTCGAACAATCCCGACAAAATCCAGGCGCTCGAAGATGCGGGGATTCGCGTGGAGGAGCGGATCCCTTGCGAAGTCACTCCCACCTCCTCGACCCGCCACTATCTGCGGACCAAAAAGAAGAAGCTGGGCCACATGCTGAAAGGGTTGTAGATCGTAGAACGTGGATCGTGGGCCCCGGGGTCTCGGGCCCACGATCTACGATCCACGTTCCACGATCAGAACGAATACCGCAAGCTCAACTGCATCGTGCGCTCGAACGATTTCCCCGTCACCTTGCCGAAGGTCCCACTGCGCGGATTGCTCTCCGGCCCGCTCCAGTTTGGGTGGTTCAGCCAGTTATAGAGCTCCCAGCGGAACTGGAGGCGCTGGCTCTCGGTCACCGCAAAGTTCTTGAACAGGCCCGCGGTCCAGTTCTGGAAGCCGGGGTTGTAAAGGATATTGCGGAGGCTGTCGTTGACGAAGGTGCCCGCGGCTGGCTGGGTGAAGATGGATGAGCCGTCCGAGTTCTTCGTGCGGAAGTAGAAGGCCTGATCGGCCGCGCCGCCGTAGGAGAACTGGCGCTCCCCATGAGCGATGAACGTGTCGCCGTTCTTGCGCCAGTACTGGCCGCCGCCACCGGTGCCCACGCCGGCGAAGTCGTCGCCGGTGGTCACCGAGAACGGGGTGCCGGTTTGGAACTGGGTGACGCCCGAGATCTGCCAGCCACCTAACAGCTTGCCCTTCAGGGTCGTGTTGCCCCGCAGGATCGGCAGCTCGTAGATCCAGTTGAAGATCAGGATGTGGCGGCGATCGTAGCCGGAGGGTCCATAGAGGTTGCGAGCATTGTAAGTATTGGGAATGATATCCCGCTGGGCCGAGCCGTCGTCACTGGTCTTCGAGTAGGTGTAGGCGACCCCGTAGCTGAAGCCGTTGACAAACCGGCGCGTGGCGCCGATCTGTAGCCCGTTATACCAGGAGCTACCCTCGTTGTTGGTACTGCGGATCACACCGAAGCCCTTGTAGGGCCGCAGGAAGTCCGAATTGATGCCCGGATTGGCCTGGATGGTGCCCGGCTGCATCTGGTTGATGTCCTTCTCGCGCTGCTGATGCAGGCCGCGACGGCCGACGTAGCCCACCTCCACGATGGTCTTGAACGCCATCTCGCGCTCGACCGTCACGTTCCAGGCGTAAGCGCTCGGGTTGGGAAAGATCCGGTCCTGGGTGGTAACGCTGAAGGGAGAGGACGCTCGCCCCGCACCTCCCGGATTATCCACTATGCCATTGGCCGTGACGACGGTGGGTTGTAACGGGGGGTTGCCGCCCAGGAAGACCGAGTCGCTGACGCCCAGACGAGTCTCAAACTTGCCGAAGCCGCTGCGTACTACCGTCTTGGCGTCCCAAGAGTAAGCGATGCCCAAGCGGGGCTGGAAGTCTTTGTAGTGGATGTCCGAATAGGACTTGCCACCCTTGAACAGGCGGTTGAACTGGCCGGTATCGGCGATGGGCACGCGGCCCTTGGCGGCATCCGGCCAGCCTTCTCCCGGAATGATCATGCCGTTATACTGATCGCCGCTGAGCACGGACCCGGTTCTGGGGTCCTGCGCCACGGCCTTCGACGGATCGTAGGACTTGGGATCGAACACCAGCATGTTCCGCCACAGGCTATAAAAGGGCTGGACAATGCTGTGGCGCAAGCCAAGCTCTACGCGCAACTTCTGGGTCACCTTCCAGGAGTCCTGGGCAAACCACTCGTACATCTGGCCGCGGTAGGGGGTGAAGGAGCGCACCCCCAGCTCGGCGTAGGCGCTGTAGAGGCCCAGGGCGACGTTTGCGACGTCGAGGCCGCTGGTGGGAGCCCCGGCGCGGGTGTTATCGAACCGGAATTGACCGTTCTGGTTGTTGGTACCGCCCGGAACGCTAGCCACGTTGATCTGGTCGAAGTCGTTCTGCCCAGAGCGCTCAAAGGCGAAGCCAAACTTCAGGGTGTGGTTGCCCTTGATCTTGGTGATGTTGTCGTAGAGGTTGTAAATCGGCCCGGTGGAGGAGGAGGGGTACGGCCCACCATCGAGTGAAGCGAAGTTCTGGAGGTTGACGGTGGGGATTTTATCGAAAATCTCCTTCTTGTCCGGGAAGATGTACGGGTAGTTGATGCCGTAGATGCTGCGTTTGTAGCGGCCGCCCTCGGTTTGCACGGCGATATAGACGCGGTCGACGCTGGCGGTGAGCAGGAGCTCGTGCACCACGGTCGGCGACGGGGTCCAGATCCAGTTCAGGGACACGGTCTTGTTGGGCCGCGTCAGGGTGGCCGGCGCGCGGTCGGTGCCGCCGCGGAAGGCGCCGGCGGACACCAGGGTGTAGTTCAGGTGGCGGAAGCGGAACTGGTGCTTCTCGCTGGGGTTAAAGTCCACCCCCACGCTGTCCTTGCGCTGGTCATCGGAGGCGCCGCGCTGCTGGATGTAGTTGCTGGTACCTTGCAGGAAGCCGGGGATCGGATCCGGATAGGCCCGCAGCAGGCCCAGGCCGTTGGGGCTAGTCTGGCTGGCCGGGATGATGTTATTGGGGAACGGCTGGCCGGTGGCCGGGTCGTTGATGACCGTGGTCCTTCCGAAAAAGCTGTTGGTTGGGCTCAGCAGCTCGCTGAAGTTGCCGGTCTTCATCAGCGCCGTGGGGACGGTGATGATGGACGTGTCGGCGCGGTGGAGCTTGGCCCACTCCTGCCCGAAATTGAAGAACGCCTTGTTCTTGTCCGTGTTCCACTTGCCGGGGATATAGATGGGCCCGTTGATGTTGTAGCCGTACTGGTTGTAGCGGAACGGCTCGGCAGTGCTGCTGATCTCGGGCCGGCCGATGGTGCGGTTGCGCGCCCAGGTGTTGGCGTTGAGCGCCGAGTTGCGGAAGTACTCGTAGAGGTTCCCGTGGAAGTTCTGGGTGCCGGTCTTGGTTACGATGCGGACCTGGCCTCCGGCCGAGCGCCCATACTCGGCACCGTAGTCGGTGGACAGGATTTGCACTTCCTGCACCGCGTCGACATCGACTGCGCCGATGCTGGTGCCGTTGGAACGGGTGCGCACGGCCACCGCGCCGTCGTGCGTAATCAGGTTGTCCTGGCTGCGCGAGCCGTTAATGTTCAGCCCGCCGGTGGTCATCGTGAAGCTGAACCCGGCCATCGATCCGCCCTCACCTGGTCCTCGGTAATCAGCTTGCCGAGTGTCGCCGTCTCGGACTGCACGGTGGCCAGCGAGGCGGTCACCTCCACGGTCTCCGTCACCGCGCCGACCTGGAGGCTGGCGTCCACTGTGGTTGAAATGTTGGAGTCGAGCTTATTCTTGCTCTTCTCGTATTTCTTGAAGCCCGGCGCCTCCACCGTCACCGTGTAGAAGCCAGGCGGCAGGGTAGTGACGATGTAGTAGCCGTTCTCATTGCTGGTGGTGCGCCGCTCGAAAAGAGTGCTTTCGTTCTTGATAACGACGCTAGCATTAGGCACCACCGACCCGGTCGGGTCCTTCACGTACCCGGAGATCGAGGCAGTGTCGGATTGCGCAAAGCCGGAAACGGACAGACAAACGACTGCGACGAGGAGCAGAAGGCTCCTCCTGGAAATCAATAAACTCATAGGCCCTCCCCCATGAAGTCAGATTTAGCTTACACCCAAAAGGCCGGAAAATCCAGTAAAAAAGGCGGTTAACGGGTCAGTCCAAAGCTGCCCAGATGTCCTTTGGGTCGAGTTCCAGGCTTGGAAACGCCCGCGGGTGAAGGGGGTGCTGCCGCTCCTGGAGCACGTACTCGCCCTGCTCCAGCAGGTACACCTCGACGGCCCGGTCAAAGGGATCGACAATCCAGTACTCACCGATGCCGGCCAAGGCATAGTCGTCCAGTTTTTCGGTGCGCTCCACGTTGCCCCGGCGGGTGGACAGCACCTCAATAACCAGGTCAGGTGGGTCGCCGGCCGCGAAGCGGACCGCGGGCTCGTGCCCGGAAACGACCAAGTCGGGGACCCGGTTCTGAACCTCGCCGAGGGCGCCGTGCGGCCTGGGGATAAACACATTGACCGTCGGCCACACATACCCATAGCCCAGGGCCCTTAGAAGCCGGCGAAAGGCTTCGTACAGGGCCATGCAGACTTTTTGGTGCGGGATATCACCCCCAGGGAATAGAATTGCCCTTCCGTCCACGACCTCGAACATTCCATCTTCGGGCAAGCGCTCAAAATCCTCGAGCGTGAGCACCTTGAAATCCTGGGTTGTGGTGACCATATGCTGATGGTAGCGCCGTACCAACGGGTAAGTCCAGTCCCTTAGCGGCGACTTTGAGCCAGTTCCACTACCATCTCCGGATAGTCCGATATGATGGCGTCCACGCCGAGGTCGATGAGGCGGGAGGCTTCCTGGCGGTCGTTGACCGTCCAGGCGAACACTTTCTGCCCTTCGGCGTGGGCCTCGGAAATCAGGTCGCGTGAGGCCAGGCGGAACTGGGGAATTACCACCTCAATGGGACAGTTGTGCCGCTGCTCCTCGTCCTGGGTGCGGTTGTAAATAAAGCCGAGCTGCCAGTCGGGAGCCACCTGGCGAACCTTGATGAGGGTCTGCGGGTGGAAGGAGGCGATCACCGTGCGGGCCCGGTCACAATACCTCTCGATCAAGGCGAGCGCCTCCTGCTCGAATCCTGGAGCCTTCAGCTCGATATCCAGAAACGCCTTCGCGCCGAACGCCGCCAGGAAGTCCTCGAACAGGGGGATCTCGTAGCCATCAGAGAGGGCTTGGATGTCGGCATAGGGGCTGTTCTGTACAGAATGCCCGTTGACCACCGAGCCGTGGACGACCACCAGCTTGCTGTCGGAGGTGATGCGGACGTCCATCTCGAAGCCATCCGCCCCCAGCTCCAGCGCCTTGTGGAAGCTGGGCATGGTGTTTTCGGGCAGGTGACCGGCGGCGCCCCTATGTCCAAGGATGAGCATAATTCTTATTCTTTACAGTTGACAGGCCCACTGACAAAGTAGCATGATTTAAGCAGTAAGGGAGGATTCCCTATGCGCCCTACAGGCTTGCTCAGCCTGACCGTGGTTTTGGCGGTGTGTCCCGCTTCGCTGCTGGCTCAGGGGGTCGTTTCCGCCCGGGCCGGCCTGATCCATCAATCCGATGGCCGGGTCCTGTTGAACGAAAAACCGATTGTACACAAAGCCTCGCAGTTCCTGGAAGTAAAGGAACAGGAGTACCTGCGCACCGAGCGGGGCCGGGCCGAGGTGCTGCTGACTCCGGGTATTTTCCTGCGGCTGGGCGAGAATTCGCAAGTGCAAATGATCTCCAGCAAGCTGTCGGACGTCCGGCTGCGCCTGCTCGCCGGGGCGGCGGTGATCGAGGCCGACGAGCTGGATAGGGCCAACGCGGTAACCGTGATGGTCAAGAACGCCCAGGTCCACCTGTTGCACGCGGGTCTGTATCGGCTGGATGTGCCGGGCGACGAGACCCCGCGCTTGCGCGTCCTCGCCGGAGAGGCGCTGGTGAAAGAGGAGTACGGGGAATACCACGTCAAGGCAAAGAAGGAGATCGACCTGGCGGCCAATTACGAGATCCGCAAGTTTGACCCCGAGGACACCGATGCTCTGGATCGGTGGAGCAAGCGGCGCGCCAACCAGTTAGCAGTGGCCAACGTCTCGGCCAGCCGCTTGGCCTACAACCGCGGGATGACGTTTGCAGGCTCGAGCTGGATGTGGAACCCCTATTTCGGGATGTTCACCTTCCTGCCCTACCGGAACATCGCCTGGAGCCCTTACGGGTTCGGGTTCTACAGCCCGCGGGCGGTATATGTAATGTACAACCCGCCGCGGTCCGCTCCCAGTTCGATGGGGGCGGGGGGGTACATGGGGCCGAGCCGAAGCTACAGCAACAGCTACGGGTATAGCGCGGTCGGCCAGACCTCGGCTGGTACTTCGGGCGTGGTAGCGTCCTCGCCCGCTTCGTCGGTGAGCCAAGGCGGAGCCGCCACTGTCTCCCGAGGCACGGCCACCTCGGGCGGCGGCGGTCGCCGGTAGCTTCTCGCCCGGAAACTTCAACAGCAAGCGGTCGTGAATCCAGTGTGGGTCCCACCACTCGGC
>JACQDI010000268.1 GCA_016201195.1 Acidobacteriota bacterium
CCCCTGGCGCAGCGCGTGCGCGCTCTCACTTCCCTGCCCCTGGCCGTCGGCTTCGGCATCTCCCGTCCCGAGCACTTGGCCGAGCTCGCCCCGATCGCCGACGCGGTGGTGGTGGGCAGCGCCTTCATGAGCCTGGTCGAGGAGCATCAAACGAGCCCCGAGCTGGCCGCCAGCCTGGAGCAGTATACGGCCCACCTGAAGGCCGGCTTTCGTAAAACGTATGGACCTGTCGGATTGGCGAGATAAGATCGACGAGGCGGACCGCAAGATCCTCGAGCTGCTCAATGAGCGGGCGCGTTATGTATTGGCCCTGGTGCCGTTGAAAAAAAAGGCGGGCATCCCCATCTACGAACCCCGACGCGAGGAGCAAGTGTTCGAGAACATCGCCCGCCTCAACGGAGGCCCGCTGCCGCCCGACGCGGTACGCCGCATTTTCGAACGGATCATCGACGAAATGCGCTCCATCCAGCGCGGGCCCATGGAAGACGACAAATGAAAACCGAAAGCCACAAAGGCACAGAGAACACGGAGAAAGAAAGTTTCCTCTCCGTGTCCTCTGTGTCTCTGTGACTTTCTGGTCTTGAATAATCTATGGTCATCGTAATGCAAGAAGGGGCCGAGGAGGCCCAGATCCAGGCGGTGATTGATCGCCTGGTGGCGATGGGGTTCGACGTTCACCGCTCCACCGGCGTGCGCCATACCCTGCTCGGCGCGGTCGGCGCCAAAGTCGATTTCGATGTGCGCGACCTCGAGGTCCTCGACGGCGTCACCGAGGTGTTGCGCATCTCGGCTCCTTACAAGCTGGCCAGCCGCGCCTTTCGCCCCCAGGGGACCCTTGTCGGCCTCGGCAAGGTACAAATCGGCGGACCGCGCGTGGTGGTGATGGCCGGGCCGTGCAGCGTGGAGAGCCGCGACCAGATCAACCGCATCGCCGACCTGGTGGCCGCCGGCGGCGCCCAGGTGATTCGCGGCGGCGCCTTCAAGCCGCGCAGCTCACCTTATAGCTTCCAGGGCCTCGGTGAAGAGGGCTTGCGACTGTTGCGCGAGGCCGCCGACCGCAACGGACTGCTCGTCATCAGTGAGGTCATGGACCAGACCCAGATCCCGCTCGTCAGCCAGTACGCGGACATCCTTCAGGTGGGGGCGCGCAACATGCAGAATTTCTTTCTGCTCAAGGAGCTCGGCAAGGCCACCCGCCCCGTGCTGCTCAAGCGCGGCATCTCGGCCACCATCGAGGAGTGGTTGCTCTCCGCCGAGTACATCCTGTCCGGCGGCAACTACAACGTGATCCTGTGCGAGCGCGGCATCCGCACTTTCGAAAACTACACGCGCAACACGCTGGACATCTCGGCCATCCCCGTCATTCACAAGCTCTCGCACCTGCCGATTGTGGCTGACCCGTCCCACGGCACAGGACGCCGCGACAAGGTGGCGCCCATGGGCCGCGCGGCGGTGGCCGCCGGCGCCGATGGGCTGCTCGTCGAGGTCCACCACGATCCCGATCACGCCTTGAGCGACGGCGCGCAATCGCTCAAGCCCGAACAATTTCACGAGCTGATGCAGCAATTGCGCATGATCGCGCCGGCGGTAGGGAGAACGATTTGAGCACGTCGGACAGCCCCCTGGGCCGCAGCCGCTCCCACACAGCCGGGAGAACCCTTTGACTACCGTAGCCATCGTCGGCGTGGGCCTGATCGGCGGTTCCTTCGCCTTGGCTCTGCACCGCCACGGCTTCAGCGGCCGTATCCTCGGCGTGAGCTCGGCCCGCACCCTGGCCACCGCCCTCGGCCGCAAGGTCATCGACGAGGGCCTGTCCCTCGACCAGGCCATCCCCCAGGCGGACCTGGTTTACCTGGCTCACCCCGTCTCGCGGATCCTGGACGTCCTGCCCAAGGTGGCGCGCCTGGCGCGACCCACGGCGCTCATCACCGACGCCGGAAGCACCAAGGCGGCTATCGTCGCCCGCGCTCGGGAACTGTTCCCCGCCGATGGCCCGATCTTTCTGGGCGGCCATCCCATGGCCGGCAAAGCCGAGCGCGGCGTCGAGGTGGCCGAGGCTGAACTGTTCCAGGACACCACCTACGTCCTAACCCCGACCGGCGGTGTCCTCCCGGAGTCCGAGCCGGTGCAAGAGTTTTGCGTGTGGATCGACAAAATAGGCGCGCGACGCCTGGTAATGTCCCCCGATCAGCACGACGTAATCGTGGCCCTTACCTCCCACCTGCCCCAACTGGCGTCCACCGCCCTGGCCGCGGTCCTGTTCGAGCGCCTCCCGTCCCCCGATGCGTGGAAAGCGGCTGGCGGCGGCCTGCGCGACTCGACCCGCCTGGCCCGCAGCGCCTACGAGCTATGGCGCGACATCTGCCTCACCAACTCGGAGAACATCGACCGGGCTCTGTCGTTCTATATTCAAAAGTTGGAGCACCTGCGCGAGAACCTGCGCCAGCCCGCTCTCAAGGAGGAATTCGAGCGGGGCGCGGCCTTCGTCGCCGAGTTCCAAAAGCACCAAACCTGAATGCGCCAACTGTGGACCTTCGCCAACCAGCTCACCCTGTTTCGGTTGCTGGTCATCCCGCTCGTCCTCATCGCAATGCTCTACGGCCGCCACCGCTGGGCGCTGGGACTGTTCCTGATCGCCGGCATCACCGACGGCATCGACGGCCTGGTCGCCCGGAAGCTCAACCAGCGGACCCAGCTTGGGGCCTACCTCGATCCCATCGCCGACAAGTTTCTGCTCAGCTCGAGCTTCTTCATCCTGGCTCTGATCGGCTCCGTGCCCTGGTGGGTGACTATCCTGGTTTTGAGCCGGGATTTCCTCATCCTGGTTACCATCCTGGTCGTCGCGTTGATCTCCGGAACCCGTGAGTTTCCACCGAGCACCCTGGGAAAGTGGAATACGACGATTCAGATTGCTACGGTGTTCGCGGTGATGCTGCACAACGCCGTGCGCACACCCCTCACCGAAGGATTGGACCAGACCCTGGTGTGGCTTACCGCCGCCTCGACAGTGGCGAGC
This sequence comes from Acidobacteriota bacterium, assembly GCA_016201195.1. Classification (GTDB taxonomy): domain Bacteria; phylum Acidobacteriota; class Terriglobia; order Bryobacterales; family JACQDG01; genus JACQDI01. The sequence goes on from JACQDI010000268.1 coordinate 3,017, forward strand.
GGGGTGCATTACGCGGTCATGATCTCGAAGAGGTTCAAGTAACGCCCGGATCGTAGATCGTGGAACGTGGATCGTAGAGGCCGGCCCTGGTAGCTGGACCCACGATCCACGATCTACGATCCACGGTCCGCCCAGCCTACAACCCGATTGACTCCAACCACACCCTCGGTTTACGCTAGAGATAGGAGATGACCCGGTACTCGCCAGCCCGCCAGTACGCTCCTGCTGCGGTGGTAGCCTTTGCTTTGGCGGTGTTCGCCGGCTGGTGCGGCTGGACCTGGAAACCAGCCTTTATCCCCGCCGTTTTATTTCTGCTCAGCTCCGCCCTGCTCGCGTTTCTGGCCAGCCGCCCGCCCATCGTGATCCGCGACGGCTCCTGGAGCGTCGGCGATGACAATTTTCTATGGTCCGAGGTGGAGCGCCTGGACACCACAGGGTGGGCCACGCCTCTGATCCTGCGCGTCACCCTGCGCGATGACCGGATCCTGCACCTGGTCTATCCCGGCGAGCCGGAAAACGCCGCGCGGCTATTGCGCCAGATGCGGCG
>JACQDI010000269.1 GCA_016201195.1 Acidobacteriota bacterium
ATTCGTCGGGCATGGTGGGACCCGACGCCACCGTGGACGGCTTGTCCCGGGGCACATCGGACACATAGAGCGTCACCTGGCGCGCGGGATGGCCCGCCTCGCCCATCCTCCCGCCCTTGGCAGCCGAGAAGTGCTTGCGCAAGATGTTCATTTCCACGATGTTCGCCCCGCAGGTTACCAGCACCCGGTAAAACTCGCGCAGGTCCTCCAGCGTGATCCCCGGGTCGATCGGTTTTTCCACAATCGCCGAGCCGCCGCCCGAAAGCAGGTACAGGATGAGGTGGTTCTGGTCCAGTTGCTGGAGCAATTCCAAAATCACTTCGGCGGCGTGGACGCTCTCCCGCGTGGGATAGGGGTGCCCGCCCTGGTAGTGCAGCATGTAGGGTAAGGTGGCGGTGACCGGCTCCGAGCTGACCACCACGCCCGAGGCCACCTTGGGATCGAGCAGCGCCTTCATGGCGGCAGCCATCTCAAACGCGGCTTTGCCTAATGCGATGAGAATGATCTTCTTGAACGGGTCGAGCTCGATCCGCTCCCCATCGATCTTGAGTGTTGAGCCTTCCCGGTAGACGCGCGCCGGAATTACGCGGTCCAGCGACAGCTCGGCCAAAGTGGACAGGAATAGCTGGCGCAGGTTGTCCTTCATGCTTGGGGCCATAGCTCCGCGTTGACGAGGTTGGGTGGGCGGCGGCCCTCCAGCGCGGAGACCACGTTTTCTGCCGCCATCAGGCACATCTTGGTGCGGGTGTCGATGGAGGCGCTGGCGATGTGCGGGGCGAGGACGGCGTTGTGGAGGCCGAGCAGGCCGGGGTCGACCTCCGGTTCGCGCTCGTAGACGTCCAGGCCGGCGCCGGCGATCTGGCCCGAGGCGAGCGCGGCGGCCAGCGCTGCTTCATCGACCACCGGCCCTCGCGACGTGTTCACCAGGATGGCCGTTTTTTTCATGCGCGCGAGCTGCTCGGCGCCGATCAGGTGGCGCGTCTCTGGCAACAGCGGCACGTGCAGGCTGACAAAGTCGCTTTCGGCGAGCAGCGTGTCGAGGGAGACAAACTCCAGGCCCAGCTCGCGCTCCACGTGGGACGGGGCGCTTATGGCGTCGTAATAGAGAATCCGCATCGAGAAGCCGCGGGCGCGGCGAGCCACCGCCTGCCCGATGCGCCCCAAGCCGACCAGTCCCAGCGTGCGGTGGTGCGCGTCGTAGCCGCACAGCAGGTCGATGCGCCACTGCCGCCACTGGCCCGAGCGCAGGTAGGCGTCGCCCTCCACGACCCGCCGGGCCGTGGCCAGCAGCAGGGTAAAGGCGAAGTCGGCGGTCGTATCGGTGAGCACCTCGGGGGTGTTCGTAACCAGGATCTTCCGCGCCGTAGCCGCCGGGATGTCGATATTGTCAAACCCCACCGCGACATTGGAGATCACCTTCAGGTTGGGCAGCGCGCCCATCACCGCTGCCGGAAACTTGTCGGTGAGCTGGCTTACCACGCCCAGCTTATCGCGCAGGTGGTCCAGCAGCTCGTCGGGCGGATACCCTTCGTCGGAGTCGTGATACTCCACCTCCACCCGCTCGCGCAGGAAGTCGATGGCCTCTGGATAAAGGTGCTTGGTGACCAGAATTTTCGGTTTCATGGAATTGGGCATTGTCGCACAGGGTCCCCGAGTCGTACAATCAGAAGCTTCAAGCTTCCAGCCATCAGCCCTCAGCCCTCAGCTATCAGCAACCGGCTCGCGACGCTGGCTGATAGCGGAAAGCTGACGGCTGAAAGATGATCACTTAAGGAGAACCAATGGCAAAACTCGGATTCTTAGGTCTCGGACTGATGGGGTACCCGATGGCGCGGAACCTGCTGCGGGCGGGCCACCAGGTGGCGGTTTGGAGCCACACGGAGGCAAAGGCACGCAAGCTGGCGGCCGACGAAAAAGGGGTGTTTTGCGCCGCACCTCGGGAGGTGGGGGCGTTTGCCGACTGCATCTTCGCCTGCGTCGGGGATTCGGCCATGTCGGAGCAGGTGCTGACCGGCCCGGACGGGGTCATCGAGGGGGCCAAGGCGGGCGCGGTGGTGGCCGATGCCAGTACCATTGGTCCCAGCACCAGCCGCCGGATCGGCAAGAAGTTCGCGGCCAAGGGGGTCGACTTTCTCGACGCCCCCTGCACCGGCTCGACCCCGGGAGCCGAGGGGGGTACGCTGACCTTTATGATCGGCGGCTCCAGGGACGTGTTTGAGCGAACCCGGGAGAACTTCCTGCCCATGGGCAAGAACCTGTTCTACTGCGGGGGTCCCGGCATGGGTTTGCACGCTAAGTTGTCCCAAAACTTGGTGTTAGCGAATATGATGCAAGGATTTATTGAAGGGATGGTCCTGGCCACCAAGGCCGGGGTCGACCCGGAGCTGATGTTCCAGATCCTGGACAACAGCGCGGCGAAGGCAGGGCTGATCTCCTTTAAGGCCGCGTTTATTTTCTCCCGGAATTTCTAGACCGCCTTCTCCCTGCGCTGGATGCATAAGGACCTGGGCCTGATCATGGAAAGCGCCAACGAGCTGAATGTCCCCGTGCCGGCCACGGCCGTGGTCCGGGAACTCTACGGGGCCAGCATTGCCAAGGGCCACGCCGACGAGGATTACGTCGCGGCCATCACCCTGCTTGAGGAATGGGCTGGGGTGGTCGTGCGTGGGAAGAAAAATACGTAGTTCGGTAGGGTGATCCGAAAAATAAAATTTTTTGCTTGCGTCCGGGGATCTCGGGTGCTATAGTGTAGTCAAGCCGGGGAGGCAACTCCCACCAAAGCGAGACTAACCTCAAATAAAAGACCCCTGAAGCAATCCTCCCCGGCGCTTAAGAATAAATCCTGAATACAGAAGACAGAATCCAGAAGTCAGGATGTCTGCCGCCGCGGAAGGGCGTAGCCTGCCCTGAGGCCCAAAGCTGATGGCTGACCGCTAAAGGCTGTCTACGCGTCGATGTGGTTGCGGAAGCGCAGGTCGAGCGCCATTTTGTTGGCGTCGGCCATGCGCCGGGAGAATTCCTTCATCTCCGCTTTCGGCATGGGCTTGAACGCCTTGGCCCAAGCCACGTTTTGCCGGATAAATTCGGGCTTGGGCATGCCCACCACCGCCGCCGTCACCGGCAGGCTGAGTGTGTACTGCAACAACTTAGCGGGATCGCCTTTGGCGGCGCCCGGGCCGAGCAGCTCCTCCTGGCCCATCACCTTCATCGCCAGGATGCCGAGGTTCTTCTTCTGGGCGGCGGGGAGCGCCACCTGCTCGAAGCTAGTCTTCATGGCCGGGTTGAGGATCATCTTGCCCTTGCCGTCGGCCATGCCCTGGAGCGCGGCGTTGAGCGCCATCTGCACGCAGTTGATGTCGTGGCGCTCGATGGCCGTCTTGAGCACGGTGGGATCGGTGTGGCTGGTCATGCCGATGAAGCGGGTGACCTTCTGATCGCGCAGGCTGTAGAGAACGTCGAGTACGCTGCCCTTGGCTTCGACCTTGGCCAAGTCCTCCATGCTGGTCAGGCTGTGGACGTGGATCAGGTCCACTTGGTCGGTTTGCAGGCGCTTCATGCTGCCTTCGAGGATTCGCTTGGTGTCGTCGCCGGTGCGGGCGTTGATTTTGGTCGCGAGGAACACGCCCTTGCGGCGGGTCTTCATCACTTGGCCCACCCAGGTTTCGCTCTTGCCGTTGCCGTAGCCGTAAGCCGTATCCAGGTAACCGACCCCCAGGTCCAGGGCGAGGTTCAGGGCTTCCACGGCGGCGTCTTCCTTTTCGTACATCAGCAGGCGGCTGCCGCAGCCCATGGCCAGGATGGTCACTTTGACCCCGGTTTTCCCCAGCGTCCGGGTGGGGATTGCGTTCGAGCCGGTTTCGGCGGCAAACGCCGCAGCCACGCCGGCCAGCGCCGTTTCGCCCAGGAATGTGCGTCTAGAAAGTCGGTCCGCCATGTGAGTTTTCTCCTCAGGGTGATTGTACAATGAGCAATCGCCCATGGCCAGACAATTCCGCGTGGGGGTCACGCCCGATTTCCAGACCCAGGCCCAGGGACTGCTGGAGCCGGCGCTCGCCGAGGTGCTGCCGGGGGTGGAGTGGGAGTTCATGCCCGACACCGGCGCGGCGCCGCGGGCCGACGTGCTCGATGGCTACGACGCAGTGATCGCGCTGAGCCTCTATTTCCCCGCCGAGAGCCTGGCAGGGGTGCGGCGGCTCGCCGTGATCGCCCGCTGGGGCGTGGGGTACGACCGCATCGACGTCCCGGCTTGCACCGCCGCCGATGTGATTTTAGCCATTACGCCGGAAGCGGTGCGGAGGCCGGTGGCGGAGGGCATCTTCACCTTGATTTTTGCCCTGGCCAAAAACCTGCTCACCCTGGATTCGCTGTGCCGCGCGGGGCGCTGGCGCGACCGGATGCCGCGTAACAGCCAGAACGTCGAAGGCAAGACGCTGGGGTCGGTGGGGGCTGGGAACATCGCCGGGGAGATGTTTCGCATGGCCCGCGCCCTCGGGTTCGCCCGGCTGCTGGCGTATGATCCGCTGATACCAACTGCGCCGGAAGGCGTGGCGCTGGCGAGCCTGGAAACCGTCATGCGGGAGAGCGACTTCGTCGCCGTCAACTGCCCGCTGAGTGAGCAGACGCGAAACCTGATCGGGGCGCGCGAGCTCGCGTGGATGAAGCCGGCGGCCTACCTGATCAACACGGCGCGGGGGCCGATCGTCAACCAGGAGGCGCTGGTAGAGGCGCTGCGCGGGCGGCGCATCGCCGGGGCCGGCCTGGATGTGTTTGAGACCGAGCCCGTCCCCCCGGACAATCCCCTGCTCCAGATGGACAACGTGATCGTCGCGCCGCATTCTATCGCCTGGACCCAGGAATCGTTCCGCGACAACAGCCTCTACGCCTGCCGCAACGTGCTCGCCGTGTCGCAGGGGCAGGCGCCGAAGCACGTGGTCAACCGCGAGGTGCTGGAGCGGCCAGGGTGCCGGGCCAAGCTGAGATCGTGGAAGGTGGACCGTGGATCGTAGGCGGCGCGGCTCCACGATCGATGATCCAGGTTCCACGATCCAAGGGAGGTCACTTGAAAAGCAATCTCTTACGACAACGAATTGCCGAGGGCCGCATCGCCGCCGGCCACATGATCATGGAGTTCGGCACGCGGGGCATCGCCAAAATCGTGGAAGCCGCCGGCGTGGATTTCGTGCTGCTCGACATGGAGCACGGCGGCCTGGAGCTGGAGCGCCTGGCCGACCTCATTGCCTGGTTCAAGGCCACGCCGGTCGCCCCGATCGTGCGCGTGCCCGGCGTGCACTATCACTTCATCGCCCGGGTGCTGGACATGGGCGCGCTGGGAATCATGTGCCCCAACGTGGAGAGCGCCGACCAGGCGCGGGCGATGGTCGACGCGGTCAAGTATGGCCCGGAAGGCCGACGCGGCCTCGGGCTGGGCACGGCCCACAACGATTACGTGATGCCGCAGCCGGCCGAATACCTGCGCGAGGCCAACGCCAACACCACGGTCATCTGCCAGATCGAGAGCGTGAAGGGCCTGGAGAACCTGGATGC
>JACQDI010000283.1 GCA_016201195.1 Acidobacteriota bacterium
CCGCACGTGTCCGGCTTCGTCGAAGGTGTCGTTGAACACACGGTAAGTCAGGGCAACGCGGCCCATCATCACCGCTGCCAGCGCCGCCAGCAAGACCCGCCGCAGCACGGCCTCAGTGTTCGTGTTTCGCATGGGAGAACGGGTGCGCGAAGTAAATGTCGCCTTCGGCCATCGCCAGTTGCTCGCGGCTGAACTCCTGCGGCGGAAAGCGGGGGCCTGTATAACCTTTCAGTGCATAGAGCCGATAGCCGCCGGGATGGACTTCCTGGGCCAGCAGCCGGCGCTCACCCAGGTGTCCGCGTTCTTCCTGCACCAGCACCCAGGTCCGGGCGATCTCCTGCGGCGCAAGGTCCCGCATCCGATCGTAGTGGAAGACGCGGAGCTTCCCCCCCTCATCGACGATTTCGCACGCTGCCTCGATTCTCCGGACCCCGGTCACGTGCTCAGCGTACGGCGTCGACGCCCATCCGGCCAGGAAGGCAAAATGCGGCGCGGTGCCGATCCACATCGGAAGATGGGACACAATGATCAGGTCGCCCGGCTCCACCGGCTTGAGCTCGCGCAGCTTCTCTCCGATCGCGCGCAAGTTCTCAGACTGTGGAATCCAGCTCTGCTCGATGTCGGCCACGGTCGCCACCGCCAGCCACGCCGTCACCACACCGGCCAGCGCCAGCCGCGCCACCGGTGCGGCCAGCACCAGGACCGCCAGCGCCAAGGCAATCGACAGGCTGGCCACGTAGTCGTAGCGCAGCTCGTGCCCCTTCAAGAACCAGATCGGGCCGTATGCCGCGACCCACAGCCCGGCCGCCAGCAACAGCACGCGGCTCAACGGCCTCGATCCGGCGGTCCGGCCTCGCAGGTACCAGACGGTTACGGCGCCTGCGAGCACAGCCGCCGCCACCGTCGGCCAAGTGGGCCGTAACTGATAATATGTTACCGACCCCAGTCCGGTGAGCCGCCGATAGGTGCCGAAAATCGCGAAAAAATTGCTGCGCAGATTGCCCAGGGTCCACTGGTACCGCAATCCCAGGCCCTGCTGCATCATGGGCGCCTTGTTGATGAATAGGGCGTAGGCCACCGCCGCCGTCCCCACCGTGGTCCAGGCGACGAGGGTCGAGCGCGCGGCGGCCTTCGACCGCAGAAACCACGCCACCAGCGGCGCCCCGGCCAAGAGCAGGCAGAAAATCGGGTCACCCGAAAACAGCGCCAGCAACAGGAACAACGCCTGCCGTCGCCAGCTCCCGCCGCCCGCGAGCGCCCGCAGATAGAGCAGGAACCAGAAGGTGGACCAGAGGTAATACGAGCAGTTGTGGCTCCAGAACAGCGGCCCGTGGGTGCTCGGCAGCAGCACAAACAGCGCCCCGGCCAGGAACGCTACACCTTCCCCGATGCCCAGCCGATCGAGCGCTTGCCGCAACGCCTCCGCGCAGGCGGCGTGCAACAGCAGGAACAGCACAAACACGATCTTCGGCGAGTACCCCACCACCAGGAACAGCACATAGGCGAATCCGAAACTCAGAAACTGGAACCGGAACTGGTTGTGGAAGCGGTTCTGCACGATCGTGGGCAGCATCCGCAACTGCTCGGCGAGGCCCGCCTCCCGCACCGGCTCGTAGCGTCCCAGCACCAGCCAGTCATCCAGCAGGAACTCCGCGTGCGGCGCATAGATCAGGTAAACCGACGCCAGCAGGACGTACAGAGCCGCAGGCCACAAGCCGCTGGCCACACGCTGGCGCTGGCGTTGAACAGGCAAATCCTATCATAATAACGAAATGACCTGTTCGATCTGCGAAAGCCGCAAGGCCAAGCGGTTTTGCCCGGCGGTGCGGAACCAGATTTGCCCCCAATGCTGCGGCAAAGAGCGCGAGGAGACGCTCGACTGCCCGCTCGACTGTTCCTACTTGATGGAAGGCCGCGAGCACGAGCGGCGCGCTGGCATTGATCCGGAGAACTTCCCCTACAAGGAAATCCGCATCTCGGACACCTTCTTGCGGCAGCATGAGGAGTTGCTCACCTCGCTCGGCAGGTTCGTGCTGGGCGCGGCGTTCCACACGCCGGGCGCGGTCGATTCCGACGTCCGCGAGGCGCTCGACGCGCTGGCCCGCACTTACAAAAGCCTCGAGAGCGGCGTCTACTACGAGACCATGCCGCAGTCGCCCATCTCGGGGGCCATCGTCCAGCAGATCCAGCAGATGCTCCAGCAGTTCCGCACCGAGGAGACCGAGAGCGCCGGCATGACCCGCACCCGCGACACCGACGTGCTGGGCATACTGGTATTCCTGCTGCGCATGGCCATGGATCGCGACAACGGCCGCAAGCGAGGCCGCGGGTTTGTGGACTTCCTCTACCGGCACTTCGCCCCCGCCGATGCGCCGCCCGGCTCCGCCCCCAGCTCCTCGCCGTTGATCGTGCCTGGGTAAAACAACCTCGTCGCAAATTTGCGACGAGGTTAAACCGGCCTGAACGTAAGCCCCCGGCAAGCAGCGGTTCCGCAACCAAGATCTTTTAGCCGACCCAAACATTTGATTCCAGTAGTGTTTTAGCCTCTCTGCTGGCAGGGAGCAAATTCGCATTGTGGATTGGCTCTTGACTTTCGGCCTTAACTTGTATAGTGTAATGATATAAGATATGGACGACATCTTCAGCCGCCCAAAACTCTCTGCCGCCGAGCGCAACTTCCGTTCCCGGATTGCACAACTGGCCTCCGGTCGATGGTTTCTGCGCGGCACCCTCTCGCACCGTTCGGGCAAGTGCGGCAAACCCAACTGCCGCTGCGCCCGAGGCGAACTGCACTCCTCCCTGTACTTGGTCCAGAGTCAGCAGGGAAAACCACGCCAGATCTGTGTCCCCCAAGCCTGGCAGGCACGCGTGCGGCAAGCCGTCCACGACTATCAGCAGATGCAACACCTGATCGAAGAAGTTTCCGAACTGGAATGGAAACGGCTCCGGGAAAGGAAACCCTAACCGTTCTCCGCCGCCTGATCGCCTATTCCGAAAAGATCTTCGGCCTCTCCCGGGAGGTGATCGCGCCGATTTCGGATCGCAGGCCCCAACCCCGTATCTCCACGGCGGCCGTGGTGAAATCGGCGGCGGTGTTGTTCTGGGCCCGGATGGGAAGCCTGAACGCCTTCGAACTCACCGCCGGGGCCCGCTTTTGGAAACAATGGCTGGGGGAGGCGACCTGTAGTGCCGACACCATGGGACGAGTCCATGCGCTGACCGATGCCAACGGACTGCGACAAGGGATCCACCACATCTACACCTGTTTGAAACGCAACAAAGCCTTGCCGAATAGGCAGGGCCTGGCCGTAGCTGTTCTGGACGGCCACGAAAGCCACGCCAGTTACTTGCGTCATTGCTCGGGCTGCTTGGTCGAAGGCGCGCGGATAGGCGGCGATCACGCGATCCAACAACCGCAAGGCCGTGGCAATTTCATCTTCCCCGGCGCGTTGCGGCTCATGGTCCAGCAGCAGCCGCACCGGATCGCGGCCCGGCGGCGCCCCGGCCAACAGCATCAGCGTCACCTGCCGGTGATAGTACTGCACCCGATCGGCTCCTGCCACTTGGACGGTCCGCTGCAGGCGGCGCGGCCAAATCGGTATTTCGCCATGAGCGGGAAATCCCAGGAATTGCCCTTCGCATCAAAGGCCGATGTCGTCAAGATGCCGTTCCCGAACGAGCTCACGATGCCGACGTAGCCCATCCGTCTGTAGAGTACATCGAGTTCGAAACCGAAGCGAGGGGTCAGACGCCACTCCGCCGAAGCGCCGACGCTGTAGCGCCGGGTCGCGGCGGAGTAGTCGCTGGCACTGTTGCCGCTCCCCGTTCGGGCGGTTTCGAAGTACACGGTTGCGGGAACCCCGGCTTTCACTCCAAAGTGCAGGCCCTTCGCGAACTGGGGCGCGGCAAGCGCCAGCAGTAACAAAACCGATCGGAAGGTATCGCTCGGAATGGGGCTGCGAGCAGCTCTGGTCCTCTCACAGGGAAACCGCGTTCTTTTCGACATAGTCGTCCACCTTCGACTTAGCGGGGCGGCGCTGGTCGAGGTAATAGAAGCGCTCGGCATAGGCGAGGTTGTGTGGCTTGCCATATTCCCGATCGTCGTCGAGCAGGAACTGGCGGACATACTCGCGGTCGGCGGTGCGGTCATCGTTGCCGAGGAGCGTGAGGCGCCTTCGCTCGCGGGCGAGCCGGGCGCGAAGCTGGGAGCCGAGGTTGCCACCGCCCTGGGACTTGCACTCCACAATGGCGTCGATCTTCTTCTCGAGGTGGGAGCTGATATCGACCACGCGGTTGAAGGGCTGTCCGGGGCGGCCGTAGAAATAATAGCGCTCGAGCACCGGGTGCGGCTGGATGCCCGCTTCGCGGTGTTCGTGGAAGTCGTTGGGCATGCCGCACATCCAGCAGGCCTCTTCCACCGCGCGGCCGGTCACCCAGTGGTCCGGGTTCTCCTCGCCGTGCCCCCACGGATTAAAGGAGAGGACCGTGTCCACCTTGAGCAGGCGGAACAGGAAAATCAGCCGGCCGCGGATATCGAGGGCGGAGATGCCGTCCATTTCGTGGTTCTGGTAATAGAAATCGAACACATCCCGGAAGCCCAGGGCCGCCGCCATCTTGAGGTGTTCCTGTTCATTGCTCAGGATGTTTGTCGCGGTGGTCTGGCCGCCGCACTTCTCATCGTTGCTCGTGCGGATGATGTAGCCGGTGTAGCCCTCGCGGAGGAGCTTGGCGCACAGGCCGCCGGCGTAATGGGGAACGTCATCCAGGTGGGCATGAACGGCGGCGAAGACCTTGCCTTTGTGCGGCTGGCCGGGCTGGTCCTTTTCTACAACGACTTCGCCGGCATCGGCCGGGGCCATCGCCGCGGCGAGGGCTGGGGTGGCGAAGATGCTGTGTTTACCCATGTTGCGTCTCCTTCCGGACCGCTTGCTTGCGCGCGCGGCTCTGTGCACTGTTGCTACAGACGAACGGCGTGCTGGTCCACGTACTTTCGAATGTTGGCGCTGTAGTTGGGTTGCGGGCCGATATAGCGAAACGCCTCCGCGTACTGGAGACCGAAGCGCTCGCCGAGGAGCTTCCAGTCGTCCATCAGGAAATGCTTTACGTACTGGAAATTGGCGGTCTCGTCGTCGTTCCCCAGCAGCGGCAGCTTTTTGCCCTGCCTGGACAGCTCCTGCCGCAGCCGCGATCCGGAGGCGCCGGCGGGGCCCTTCCCCTTGTTGGCGACGTTGCCGCGCACCTTGTGATCGATATAGGAGCTGACATCCACCACGCGATTGACCAGGTTGTGGCCTTGCGGAGAGCGGGCGTGATAATACTTCTCGCGCACGTGCGCGGGCTTGAGCCCGGCCTTGTAATGCTCGGGGTAGTCTTTGCCGCCGCCCGCCATCCAGCAGGCCGCTTCAGCCGCCCTGGCCGCCACCAGGTGGTCGGGGTTTTCGTCGTAGTGGTTGTAGGGGTCCATGGCGATGAGGGTGTCCACCTGGAGCACCCGGAACAGGAAGATCAGCCGCGCGCGGATCTCGATCTCCGCGCAGTCGTCCATGCGATGGTTGCGGTAATAAAAGGAGAACGCCTTCTTGCAGCCGAGGGCCTTGGCCACATTTTGGTAGTCGATTTCGTTCTGCACCACCCCGTAGCCGAGCGTCCTTCCAGCGGCCTCGTCATTGGAGATGCGGATGAGGTAGCCGGTGTATCCCTCGTCGATGAGCTTGGCCACCGTGCCGCCGGCGAACAACGGAATGTCGTCGGAATGGGCCTGCACCGCGGCGAGCACCTTTCCCTGGTGCGGCTTGCCGGGGTTGTTCCGCTCGATGACCAGGTTGTCCGCGTAGGTGTAGTAATCGGGCGTGGTGAAGGGGCTGTAGCCGGAGCTGCGGTTGGCGTGGGCCGCCGGGGTGAGCGGCGATGGAAGATCGGAGGGCCGGCCGGCGGGCGCCTGCGCCGGGGGCGATGGAGCCAGCACGGGAGCGCCGCCGAGCGCGATCCCTCCTGCTATCGACCTGCTGAGAAAGCTTCGTCGTTCCATGCGAGTTGCTCCTTTGGGGGATCTCGAACAGCAGCAATTATATCTGGGTGCCTGGACCCACTTCGGGACCTCGGGACCGGCCTCGGAGTGTAAGTCCCGTTGACTCCCACCGAAC
>JACQDI010000284.1 GCA_016201195.1 Acidobacteriota bacterium
CATTTTCTCTGCAGACAATTGTTCCACGAACGCTTCGGTTTCCTGGTGCAACTGATCAGCCGGCGCGCCGTACTCGCTCTGCAGAATCTCTATGGTTTCAGCCAGCGATCGCCCTTGCTCGATCAACTCCCAGATCCGGGAGCCGGTGGCGTTGGTATGGTGTATCCGGCCAGTTGCTAGATGTACGATCACGGTAGCATCTTCCAGCTTCTGAAAGCTCACCTCGCCATCGATCTGGTAACGGCTGGAAACATCCATCCGATTCGCTCCTTCTGCTAGGTTGAGGATGGCAGTCTCCCCGCCCAAATCGCAGGAAACCTGGTCCTTCACTGCCGCAATGATGGATTGGCCCGATATTGGTTCATTCATCCGAAATACCCTGATCCGGTCTGCCGCGTTTGCGCGCATCCCTCCGTTAAAATCTATCAGAGCCGCAAATAGAGGTCAAGCACAAATCACACCGCCCTTTTTCGGCAAAACGGGCAGGAAGTATGCCGTGCCGTGAGCCGAAATGCTGGTCAGGGCTGGGACGCCTGGGCTGAACCTCTCGCGACCTGCTCCTGAAGACTCGCACCGGGACCGGTGACCACGTCAAAGCCGGCACGCTTCAGCCAGGAGGACCTCTTCAGCCGCCAGCGCCGCGGCGTATTCCAGGCACGCGCGCAAATCCTCGGCGGTGAGCTGCGGATAGGCGGCGAGCAACTGCTCAAAGGTCTCACCGGCGGCCATTTTCTCGAGCAGGAGGTAAACGGGAATGCGGGTACCCTTCACGCACGGCTTGCCCATCATTACTCCGGATTTCGCCTCAATCCGCGGCGGGAACTTCATACTCCAACTCTACCATGCTTCGGGCGGACGCCGGTAACGGGCAGTGCCATCTTTAGAGCACTAGCCGGTAACGGCATACCCTGTGGTTGCTCGTGCCTGTGGGGGGTCCCTGCGGCGCCCGATAGATTCCTCGGTTAACCCGCAAACTTGATGCGGGCCAGCTCCGCCAGATTGCGCAGGCTGCCCGAGAACGGACGATACCGCGAATCGGGGTCGGCGCGCCATGCCACGGGAAATTCGCAAATCTTGAAGCCCAGCCGGCGGGCGTTGACCAGGGCCTCGGCGTCGAACATGAAGCCGTCGATGCGGGCCCGGCCGAACAATTCCTGGCTGGCGCGGGCGGTGAAGAACTTGAAGCCGCACTGCGTATCGCTGATCCCCGCGAGGCCCATCACCCCGCGCACCATGGCGCCGAACAGGCGCGAGCCCCATCGCCGGTAGGCAGGCTGGGCGCGCGTGACCTGTGATGCGGCGAGCTTTCGGGAGCCGATCGCGACGTCGCAACCCTGCTCGAGAGCGGCCAGCCCGCGGGCCGTTTCCGAAAACGGCACGCACAGGCCGGCGTCGGCGAACATCCGCACCTCGCCCCGCGCGGCGAGCATGCCCGTGCGCACGGCGTATCCCTTGCCGCGGTTGGGCGTGTAGCAAATGGCCCGCAGGTGTGGAGCGGCGCGCCTTTCCCAACCCGCCAGCTTCTCGGGGGTGCGGTCGGCCGAGCCGTCGTCCACCACGATCAGCTCGAAGCTGTAGGGCCGCTCCCGGAAATACCCCAGCGCCGCCTCCAGGTCAGCGTCGATCTTCTTCTCCTCGTTGAAGACGGGAATGATGACCGACAGGTGTGGTATAACCACGGTTTCAGAATAGCGCAGGGAGGAACATTATGGACCGGCGTTCGTTCATGCACGGCATGGGAGGAGCCACTATGTTGTCGGCGATCGGGGCAAGCGCCCAGGCGCAGGGATCGAAGAAAAAGACCAGTCTCTACCGGCTGGGGTTCTATTACATGCGGCAGGGGGACCAGGGAGCGCGCATGAACAAGTTTCTCGCCGCCCAGCTCCCGCTGTTGAAGAAAATCATCCCCGGACCGCTGGGCATCTTTACTGTTTTCGTGGGGCCGCACAGCCCGGCCGTGGTGACGCTCGCGGGCTATTCGGGCTTCGCGGAGATGGAGGCGGCCACCGCGAAGTTCCAGAACGATCCGGGTTTCCAGAAGGCGGTGGCGGAGATGGAAGAAGGCGCCGAGCCGCCCTACGACCGGGCCGACGTCGTGCTGCTCCAGGCGACCGACTACTCGCCGGAGATCGTGCCGCTCCGCGAGAAACCGAAGACCGCGCGCATCTTCGAGCTGCGCGTCTACCATTCGCCGACCCAGAAGCAGTTGCGGGCATTGCACGAGCGGTTCTCCGGCGCGGAGATCAAGATCTTTCACCGCGTGGGGGTGCACCCGATCCTTTACACCAGCACGCTCATCGGACCGAACATGCCCAACCTCACGTACCTGACGCCGTTCGCCAACCTGGCCGAGCGCGAAAAGGCCTGGGATGCGTTCGGCGCGGACCCGGAGTGGATCAAGGTGCGCAAGGAATCCATCGACCGGGCGGGCCAGATCTCGAGCCAGATCAGTATTACGCTGTTGAAGCCCACGGATTACTCGCCCATCCAGTAGCTACTCGGTGCGCGTAACGCTTTCGGCCTGGAGGAAGACGCCGGGTTCGCGGCCCACGCGTAAGGCTTCGCGGCAGGCGAGGGCTTGGGGGGCAGCGATCTGGACGATGAGTGCGAGGTCCACATCCACCGGCGGGGCTGGAACACGGATCACGCGCGAGCGGTGACGTTCTAATTCCACGGCGAGGTTTTCCACCAGGGATCCCGTGGGGCCGGGGGGCATCAAGACTACAGCTTGCAGGCCGGGGCCGGCCATTTCGAGCGGCCCGTGGCGAAATGCAGCAGCAGACATCGCCGCGGCGCCGCGAGCGGCTACCTCGTGGAACATCAGGGCTGCTTGGCGGGCGGCGGCCAAGCCGGGCCCTCGCGACAAGAAGACCACGTGGCCGCCGGGTTCGAGGGTCACCTCTGCGCCGTTGAACCAGTCGCCGAGCGCGCGCGCGAGTGCATCGGCGGCACCTTCCGCGGCGGCGAGAAAGGAATCGAGCGCCTGCCGCCGCGCCAGGGCGAGCAGCAGCGCGACGCTGTTGACAAAGGTCTGGGCCGAGGCGTACGGCGCGCGATCAGCGCCTAGCTCGAGGGTGACATCGGCCCGCCGGCCAAGTGCGCTTTCCGGATGGTTGGTTACACCCACCACCGGCTGCGACGGGGGCAGCCTTTCGAGCAGCGCCCGGATCTCCGCTGTCTCGCCCGATTGCGACACGGCTACTACCATAGTTTCCGGGTCGATCGCCTCCAGCGCGAAGTGCAGCAGCTCCGCCGTCTCCCACAACGTCACGAGCGTTCCCTCGCGGGCGAGGCGCAGGTACGCCGGGTAGCAGGCGAACAGGCTTGACCCCATGCCGGTGAGCAAGAGCTTGCGTCTCTCCGGCAGCGGCGCACGCAGCGGATGGTTGGCGCGTCGCAACCCGGCGATCAGGGAGCGCAGCCGCATGGGCTGGGCCAGAATGTGTTCGCGAAAGCCCATCGGAGAAAACTAAAAAGGCCCCGCCCTGGTTGAGGACGGGGCCTTCAGTCCAACTCCGTCGCCCCTTGCGGGGCGGGTCGTTGCTACTTCTTCTTCTTCGCGGCTTTCTTCTTCGCCGGTTTCTTGGCTGCTTTCTTCATCGAAACATTCTCCCTTAACATCAAAATTTGTGGCGCAAGCGCCACGATGTTGTCTCCATGTATAAAGTGAGTCGAACCAAAAGTCAAGAAAAAAATGCAGTTAGGTCCGGTCGCGTCTGCGGCCGAACCCGGCCGCAGAACAAAAAAACGACGGATGGGCGAAATGTTTTTACCGGAAGGTATGCCCGGCGGGGATCCACTGCGGCGCCAGATAGGCATATACAGTAACGATGAATCCGACAATGGCCGCCAGCAGAATGCTGTGGACGAGCACGGCGCGGAACAGGTCTCCCTCCTTCCCCTCCTGCCCGGTCGCGGCGCAGGCGACGATGATGGACTGGGCGTCGATCATCTTGCCCATCACCCCGCCGGCGGAGTTGGCGGCGGCCATCAGCACCGGGCTCAGCCACAGCTTGTTGGCGGTGATCACCTGGAGGCTTCCGAACAAGGCGTTGGATCCGGCGTCGGTGCCGGTCAGCGCCACGCCCAGCCAGCCGAGCAGGGTCCCGAAGAACGGAAACAACACGCCGGTGTTCGTCATCGCCAGGCCCATCACGGCGTCCATCCCCGAGTAGCGGGTGATGAAACCGAGGCCGATCATGGCCAGCACGGCCAGCATGCTGAAACGCATCCGCACGCAGGTGCGCAGGAACACGCGCATCGTTTCCCCCACGCTTAGGCCCAGGATCGGTCCGGACAGGAACCCGGCCAGGAATGTCGCGGTACCGATGGAGGCGATCCATTCAAACTCGAACATCGCGGGCTCGGCGTGCACCGCGGCCACCACCGGCGGCTGGCGCAGCACCTTCATATGCAGGCCAGGCACCGGGAACCGGTTGGTGAAAATGTTGAGGTATTGCTTCACAGAGGGCATGCCCCACAGGATCACGAACAGGGCCAGCAGCAGGAACGGCAACCAGGCATGCAGGATCTCCCGGGAGGTGTGGGTGTGCCGGCGCAGATCCTTCACACCCGGCTCGCCGGGATAGCGCCAGATCGTCTGGGGCTGCCAGAGCTTAAAGAATAAGGTGAGCACGATCAGGGTGACGATTCCGCCGACGATGTCGACCAGGGCTGAGTCGCGGTAGTTGGACCAATAGAACTGCATGGAGGCGAAGGTGATGCCGCACACGAGCAAACCTGGCCACACGGCGAGAGTATCGCGGGTCTTGGCCGTGGCGCGCACCAGCCAGAACGGCAGGATCAATGCGGTCCAGGGCAGGATGCGGCCCACCATGGCGCTTAAGTCAGCGTCGGGCAGTCCCGTCACCGCCACCAGCACGCGGATGGGATTGCCCACGCCACCGTACGCTACCGGGGAGGTGTTCGCGATCAGGCACAGCACTGCGGCGGCGAACGGTTCGAACCCCAGCCCGACCATCATCGCCCCGCAGATGGCCACTGGCGCGCCGCCGCCGCCCGAACCCTCCAGCACCGCGCCGAAAGCAAAGGCGATGAGCAGGATCTGGAGGCGCCGGTCGTCGGTTACCCCGCCGATCGATTCCTTGATCACCTGGAAGTGCCCGGTTTCCACTGTGACCTCGTAGACAAACACCGCGCACAGCAGGATCCAGGCGATGCGGAAGACGGCGTAGACCAGGCCGAGGGCCACGGTCCCCGTCACCATCCGGGCGGGCATCCCGAAGACGGCAGTGGAGAGCACGATCGCCACCCCGAAGGCGTAAACCGCGGCTCGGTGGGCGAGGATCTTGCGCACCGCCAGCAGGTAAAACAGAAAACAGACCGGCACCGCGGCCACCGCCGTCGACAACCAGCGGACGCCGAGGGGGTTGTAGTTCTGAACCCATTGATCCATGGACGTTTGACGATTGTAGCAACCTGAAGGCCGGATTATGGGTTTAGAATAACGCATAGTCGAGGGTTTATCATGCGGAACAAGACTGCGTGGGGATTCGCGTTGGCCCTGCTGCTGGCGGGGTTTCCGGTCCTGGCCGCCCGGGCAAAGAAGAAGGATGCGCAGTTCCACACCAAACTCATCGCGCAGCAGAAGATCGTTCACGCTCTGAACCGGCTGACGTTCGGACTGCGGCCGGGCGACGTGGAGCGGGTGCGGAAGACGGGCCTAAAGAAGTGGATCGATCAGCAACTGCACCCGGACCAGATCGCGGAAAACCCGGTGCTCGAGGCCAAGCTGAGGCCGCTCGACTCGCTGCGGATGTCGACCGCCGAGATGGCGAAGCACTATCCGCCGCCGCAAGTGATCCGGGCCATGGCCAGGGGGCGCGTGCCGTTTCCGGACGATCCGGAGGAGTGTAGGCGAATGGAGCGGCTGGCCCAACGCTTCAAGCGGCGACTCGACGGGCAGCCCGCCGAGCCCGGCGCCGGAACCAAAGCCCCGCCGCAGACCGCCATCGCCCGGCTGTTCAGTCCCGAGCAGGCCCGCAAGATGCGCGCCGGCACACCCGAAGAGCGCCTGCAACTGTTCTTCTCGCTGCCCGACGAGCAGCAGGAAGCGCTGCTGGAGGTCCTGCCGGGCGGCGCGCGCCGCGACATTCTGGTCAAAGCCCCCGTCGAGCAGCGAGAGGTATTGCGGACGATGCTGGAGAGCGCAGAGTTTTGGTCGCAGGGGGCGTATCGCGTCAAGGTGAAATCGCCGCTCGAGATGGTGGCGAGCGCCGTGCGAGCGCTGAACGCTGACGTGGAAACCGCGTTTCCGCTTGGCCAGCAGATCGCCCAGCTCGGCGCCCCGCTCTACCGCAAGCAGGAGCCGACCGGATACCCCAACGCCAGTGAGGAATGGGTCAACACCACCGCGCTGCTCGCCCGCATGAACTTCGCGCAGGCGCTGGCGGCCGGCAAGCTGCCCGGCGTGCGCGTGGATGTGGCGCGGCTCGGCAAACAGGATCCGCTGGAGATCGCCTGCGCCCTGGTGCCGGGGGAGATCTCGGGCGAAACCCGGGCGGCGATCAGCAAGGGCGAGGGAACTGCACCGCAGCAGGTCGCCGGGCTGGTGATTGGTTCGCCGGACTTTCAGCGCAGATAGCGAGAGGGGCGTTTATGGTCACGCGTAGAGTGTTTCTTCGGAATTCGGCCTTGGCCATGGTCGGAGTGGGAGCGGCGCCCGGTTGGCTCGCGCGCACCGTCTACGTCGGCGACTCCGCGGCGCGGCGCAAAAAGATTTTGGTGGCGATCTTCCAACGGGGCGCGGCCGACGGGCTGAACGTGGTCGTGCCGTTCGGTGAGAAACGCTACTACGAGTTGCGGCCCACCATCGCCGTGCCCAAGCCGGGAGGCCCGGCTGAAGACTCGGCCATCGACTTGGACGGCTTCTTCGGCCTTCACCCGGCGCTGGCGCCCCTCAAGCCGATCTACGACGCGAAGAGCCTAGCCATCGTTCACTCCGCCGGCTCGCCCGGATCCCACGCGGTCCCACTTCGATGCCCAGGACTACATGGAATCCGGCACCCCAGGCCTGAAGGCCACGCGCGGCGGATGGATGAACCGGGCGCTCGAGCCGGAGCGCGGCCTTGCGTCGCCCGTGCGCGCCCTGGCGTTGGGACCGTCGCTGCCGCGGACTCTGCGCGGCGCGAACGCGGCGGTCGCGGTCAACGACCTCCCCGCATTCCAGGTCCGCGACCCTGTCGCCTCGGAGGCGTTCGAAGCGATGTACACCCGCAGCGCTGACTCGGTGCTCCAGACAACGGGCAAAGAAACCTCCGAGGCGATCCGGCTGTTGAATTCCATTCAGAAGCAGCCGTATGAGCCAGCCGGCGGGGCGAAGTATCCGTCGGGACGCCTTGGGCAGAGCTTGCTCCAGATCGCCCGCCTGATCAAGGCCGACGTGGGACTGGAGGTCGCCTTCGCCGACATCGGCGGCTGGGATCATCACGTCAATGAAGTCGGGCAGCGCGCCTCCCAGGGCCAGCTTCCCAACCTGCTCCGCGAATTCGGGCAGTCGCTGGCCGCCTTCTGGCAGGACATGGGCGACCGCATGGCCGATGTGGCGGTGGTCACCATGTCCGAGTTCGGGCGCACGGCCCAAGAGAACGGCAACCGCGGCGCCGATCACGGCCACGCCAACGCGATGTTCGTCCTGGGTGGCGGCGTGCGCGGCGGCAAGGTCTACGGCCAGTGGCCGGGCCTGGAGAAAGAACAGCCCTACGAAGGGCGCGACCTCGCCCTCACCACCGATTTCCGGGACGTGCTCGGAGAACTGGTGGCCAACCACCTGGGGAACCGCAACCTGCAGGCGGTCTTCCCCAACTATTCCAGCAATCCCAAGCGATTCCGCGGCTTCCTCGCGGTGTAGCTCGCAGCGTTAGTACGGCAGTCCCCCGGCCGGCTCCCGGCAGTTTTTCCTTGACAATTAAGCTTTAACTTAAATATAATCTTAGTCCATGAGCCGGCCTCCAGCCAGTGGCGACGTCTTCCGGGCAGTCGCCGACCCAACGCGTCGCGGGCTGCTGGACCTGCTGGCAGCCGAGGACCTGCCGGTAAACGACTTGGCCCGCTCCTTCGACATGACGCTGCCCGCCGTCTCGCAGCATCTGCGAATCCTGCGCGAGGTGGGGCTGGTGCGGGAACGGCGCGAGGGGCGCCAGAGGTTCTACCACCTCCGCGCCGATCCGCTGCGGGAGATGGCCGCCTGGGTGGGCCAGTACGAGCGCTTCTGGCGCCGCAAGTTGCAGGCGCTGGGCGCGCATCTGGAGAGGAATCCATGAAACGAGACATCCTTTACCCGCATTCGCCCGAGCGCGTGTGGCAGGCGCTGACTAATAGCACCGAGCTCAGCCAGTGGCTGATGGCCAACGATTTCCAGCCGCGTCTGGGTTACAAGTTTCAGTTTCGGGCCAAGCCGCAGCCGGGCTGGCGGGGGATCGTGGACTGCGAGGTGATTGAAATCGACGAGCCGCGGCGTTTGTCTTACAAATGGGGAGGAGAACCTGGTAAGCCGACGACGACGGTGACCTGGACGCTGGAAGCCGTCGAGGGAGGTACCCGGCTGCGCCTCGAGCACAAGGGATTCCAGGGCCTGGGCGGCTGGCTGCTGGCGTCGATGCTGGGTTCGGGTTGGAACAAGATGCTGCGTGAGAAGATGCCGGCGGTGTTGGCCGGAGCGCGCGTCGCAGAGTGCCACGCCGAATCCGCCGGAAGGCCATGGTTCGGCCGGCTCGTGGGGGCCCTGCGGAGACGAGGCATCTGACCGGTTATACTAGGGGCATGGAAGAGAAACCGGCAGGCCCCGGTGTATTGGAGCAGGCGGCGCGGGAGGTCGAGGCCGAGGTGAAGCGGGTGCTGGAGTTCGTCGAGGAGAG
Organism: Acidobacteriota bacterium; assembly: GCA_016201195.1. Taxonomy (GTDB): domain Bacteria; phylum Acidobacteriota; class Terriglobia; order Bryobacterales; family JACQDG01; genus JACQDI01. The sequence continues at coordinate 8,877 of JACQDI010000284.1, forward strand.
GGTGGTGCCGCGGGCGCGGCAGGACGGGGAGAAGGTGCTGCGCCGCATCTCGGAAGAGCTGAACCGCTGGGCGGATCACCTGCATGATTCGAAATGAGGCGAGCCGGGGCGTGCGTGCTTCTGGGGCTCGCGCTGGCCGGGTGCGCGAAGAAGAGGCCGCGGGTCTCTGTGTCTCCGCCCCCGCCGCGGGTGTTCCCGGGAGCGACCGAGGAAGGGGTAGCCAGTTGGTACGGGCGTCCCTATCACGGCCGCGCCACGACCAGCGGTGAAATCTACGACATGGAGCAGATGACCGCGGCGCATCGTACGCTGCCGCTCGGCACGCGAGTGCGGGTGGAAAACCTAGCCAACGGGCGCGAGGTCGAGGTGCGCATCAACGATCGCGGCCCGTTTGTCGAGAACCGCGTGCTCGACCTGTCGCGGGCGGCGGCGCGAAGGATCCAGATGATCGGGCCGGGCACGGCGCACGTGCGACTGCGCATCGTGGGTCTGCCCGACCAAGTCGTGCCGGGATTCTTCACGGTGCAGGTCGGCTCGTTCAAAAGCCGCCTGAACGCCGAGCGGCTGCGGGCGAGTCTCGCCCGCGAACACGGCTCGGCCATTCTGCGGGAGTATGATTCCCCGCGGGGCTTGTTTTATCGCGTGCTGGTGGGGCACGAGCGCGATCAGGTGGGGGCGGAGGAA
>JACQDI010000285.1 GCA_016201195.1 Acidobacteriota bacterium
CTTCGGCCGGCGCGCCCGGACCACTCCCTCGATGCGGTTGAGCGGCTGCTCCAGCACGTGCTCATATAGAAACAGCAACGCCGCCAGCGCCTGGTTTTGCGTCGAGGCGGCCACGTTCTCTTTCACCGCCAGATGCGTCAGGAAGCGGTTCACGTCCCCCTCGGCCAGTTCGCGCGGATGACCCCCGTCGTGAAACAACAGGAAGCGGCGAATCCAGTGCACGTAGGCCTCTTCCGTACGGCGACTATAATGCCGGGCTCGCAGCGCTTCCACCACGTGGTCGTAAAGCCTGGGCCCCGGCCGCCCTGGGAACAACCCCAGCGGTCCCCGCGACGACAACACAGGCCCGATTACACCACCGCCCAACGTGTCTGTCAACGGGTTCTTACTGGCCCCCGATCCGTCGATAATCTACGACTGGGGAGGACGGTTTTTGCTGAGAGGGGCAGGGGAGGCCGGTGGATCAGCCTCCGGGAAGTTTGACGGTCATGGACCAGTGGGGACAAAATGGCACCCGGAAGGTGAGAGACCTCGATAGAATGAAGGGATGCGCAAGCCCGACCAGCCCTCACCCACGGTCGTCAACCCCGCCACCGACACGATCGTCCCGCAGGTAGTGGACGGAGACAACTGGAGCACGAGTTTTTTCATCACGAATTTAGATCCGACCAATGGTGTTTTCTGGCACCTGGCGTTCTATGCGGACAACGGGTTTCCGATGAACATTCCGATCCAGGACGCCGGCCCCAGCTCGCGGCTGTTCGCCTCGCTACCACCGCACTGGAATGTAGTTATTAATACCCAAGGGATAGCCGCCGGCCTGCTGCAGGGTTGGGCGGTGCTCTCGGCATTCGACCGGTCGCCGGATCAGCCCGGGGCGCAGCGGATCACGAGCAAGATCGGCGGGCTGGCCGTATTCCGCCAGCGCATCGCCGGCCGTCCGGACTTCGAGGCGGTGGCGCCCTTCAGTCCGGCCAACGAGACCCGCTTCGTGATGCCTTTCGACAACCGCAACAACTTCTCCACCGGCATCGCCCGGCTCAACCCGGATCTCACCGCCCCGGCCGTGGTACAGGTCACCATTTACAACTTCGACAGCCGGATTCTGCGCGAGGACGATTTCACCCTGGTGCCCGGCAACAAGCTGGTATTCTCGATGCCGACCCGCTATCCGGAATCCCAGGGCCAGCAGGGAAACATTCTGGTGCGCACCACGGCGCGGCTGCTCTCCGGGTTGGGGCTGCGGTTCAACCCCACCGGTCCGTTCACGTCGTTCCATACGCTGTCCGTGGCGCCGTAAGGACGGCGAGAAGGGGTTTAGAACACAACCTTCAACCCAAGCTGCAACTGCCGGTTCGGCAGCGTGGTCGCCCCAATCGTGCCCGCACTCGCCGTCCCGATCGCCGACCCTGGCAGATCGAAATGAGGCCGGTTCAGCGCGTTGAAGGCCTCCGCCCGGAACTGCAACTCCGAGGCCTCGTGAATCGGCAGCCGGAACCTCCGGTGAATCGCTACGTCCATGGAGTTCGTCCCCGGCCCGATCAGCACGTTGCGTCCCGAATTCCCGTACGTGAACTGCGACGGAAAGACAAACGCCTCCACGTCGAAATACCGCTCAATCGTCGGATGGTCGAGCTTCCCATCCCGAATCCGGCTCGGCCGGTTCGTGCCACCGGTATTGGCGTTGTCGAAAGACAGCGAAGGCGTGAACGGAATGCCATTGGCGAACGTCACAATCCCGCTCAACGCCCAGCCCCCCAAAACATGCCGCGCCGCGCCCTGGCTCGCAAACGGCAACTCCCAGTTTCCACTGAAGACGAAGCGCCGCCCCACATGGTGGTTGGACAACCCCTTCTGGGACGCCTTCAGGTTGCGCGGGTCCTGCACCGCATCGTCCGCCGACGCCCCGCATCCATCACACACCGCGAATTCACTCGCCGTGTCGGTGGCCCGGCCAAAGGTAAAGCTCGCCAGATAAGAGAGCCCTCGGCTGAAGCGCTTCTCGAACCGCGTCGATATGCCGTGATAGTTACTGCTTGCCCATGGCGCGGCCCGGAAAACCGGCGCACGCGTGTACTGCGGACCCAGCGGGCGGCGGTCTGCAATCGCGCCCGCGCCGGGAGCCGGGTTGTTGGCCGGATACGTCGCTCCCAACCCCAGCCCGTGATTGCCCACGTAGTTCACTTCCAGCAGTGTGTCCGACGGCAATTGCTTCTGCAGGCTGACCATCCATTGCTGCACGTAACCGGTGTGGAAATTCTGGTCCCAACTGATCAGCGTCGCGGTGGCCCGCGGGTCCAGCTTGAACTCCTCGGGTTTCGGCGCCGGCACGCGCGCCGGCAGCCTCCCGCTTAGCGGAATGGTGCTCGACACGTTCAACTGATCGCTGTTGATCGTGTACCCGCCGAAGCCCACAAACGGCGGATTGTTCGTCATCCGCCGGTTGACCCCGCTCCCCTCATCCTGGCTGTAGAAAATGCCGTAGCCCCCGCGAACCACCAGGCCCGAGGCCGGCGTCCGCCAGGCAAACCCCAAGCGTGGAGCGAGATTGTTGCGGTCGGTGTTTACCAGCGCCCGCGGCTTGCGCGAGTCGCCGGCAAAGATCAACTGTCCATACAAGGCATCGCCCGGATCGAGAATCAGGTTCCCAAAGCGGTTGTCCACCTCATAGAACGGCCGCGTCAAGTCGTAACGGATTCCCAGGTTCAGGGTCAGCGTCGGAGTCACGGTGAAATCGTCCTGGAAGTAGCCATAGTAATTCTGCGCCCGCTCATTCGAGATCCCACGCGTGCCCACGGTGATGGTGCCCGGCAATCCGAGCAACAGGTCCGCGACCGGAGAGCCGGTCCGCGTGCGGTCCTGCGGGTCTTGTGAAAACACGCCACTGAACGCGAAGCTCCCGCGCCCTTGCAGCGTCGTATCTGTGGTCACCCGCACATTTTGGTAGTCGAATCCCATCTTGAGACTGTGCTTGCGCCGCACCACGGAAAGGTTGCTCGACGCGTTCCAGACCGCGGAGCTCTTGTTCAGCGGCAAATTGCCGAAGTTAGCCGACTCCACGCCCACTCCCGTGAACCCTGCCGGGTTGAACGAGGGCGTTCCGCTGCTCACCCCCGGATCGAGCGCGCCCGCCACCACTTCATCGCGGGGCAGGACGCCGTCCTGAATCACCGAAACCCGGTTCCAGGCAAACCGCAGCTCGTGAACAATGGTCGGCGTGATCACCCGCGTATGACCAAGACCCACGCTCCACGACGGCTGGTCGCGCAGCGTGCCGTTACCCGCTGGAGCGGGCAGGGGCGCCGGCCGCACATAGTCCCCGCTGATGAACGAAAAGCGTCCGAAGAGCGTATCCGCATCGCTCAGCCGCACATCTCCCCGGAACGTGCCGTTATTGATCCGCGTCGCTTCGAGCGGATTCGTCAGATAGTTCCTTGCCGCCGCATTGACCAAGGGGGCCGGATACTTATCGAGCTGCGCCTTGCCCACCCGATCAAATCGCGCCGGCGGAATCACGTTGTTCGGAAACCGGTCGCGGATCGATCCCGCGCCCGCTGGATTCGGGCGCGTCGTGTACGGATCGAAAATCCCGCGCGCCCCGAACTGGCCGTCGCGCTCCGGTTGCAGCGGCACTGTCGCGGTCGCGGTCGATTCGTCGCTCAAATGCGTCCGCTCGAACGCGCCGTACCACCACGCCCGGTTTTTCTTCACCGGCCCTCCAGCGGACCCGCCGAACTGGTGCTGAATGAACAACGGCTCCGCTGAACCGGCCGGCTGGAAGAAATCCCTGGCGTCAAACACGCTGTTCCTCAAGAACTCGAACGCGCTGCCGTGAATCTCGTTCGTGCCGCCGCGCGTCACCACGTTCACCACCGCCCCCGCCGAGGCTCCATATTCCGCCGAAAAGTTCGCGGTCTGCACCTTGAATTCGGCGATCGCTTCGAGCGAAGGCCGCATGGCGTCGCGCTGCCGGTTGTCCAGTCCGCGAAGATAGTTCTGGTTGCGGGCCCCATCGAGAAGAAACGCATTCTGGAGTCCGCGATTGCCGTACGCCGAGAACGTCTTATCGCGCGAGCGCACATTGGGCGTGGTTCCCGGCGTCAGGTTCCCAAGCTGCAGATAGTTCCGGCCGTTCAGCGGCAACTGCAGAATGGTCCGGGAGTCCACCGCCTGGCCGATGCTGTGCGTCTTCTCCTCCAACTGCGTCGCCTCCGCCGTGACCGTCACCGACTCCGTCACCCCGCCCGGTTCCAGTGTGAGCCGCAGCTCCAGCACCTCATCGACGCGCAGCCCCACCCCCTGCCGCGTCAGCTTCTTGAATCCCGGATGCGTCACCTCCACCGTGTACCCGCCGGGCCGCAACAGCGGGGCCGTAAAGTTACCCAGCCCGTTCGTCGCCAGCGTGCGCACCAGGTCGCCCGTCTCAGAGCCGATGACGCGTACCTGCGCTCCCACAATCACGGCGCCGCTGGGGTCCAGAATCGTGCCGGTCAGCGTCCCGGTCGAAGTCTGCGCCGCCGCGACACCACAGAATACGAAGAGAAATGTCGCGATAATCCTCATGGCCGTAGAGTCTTCCACAGGGCCATGGCCGTGTCAAGGGGGAAGGATGCGACTGGCGTGTTTACTGCCTCTTACTGCCAGTTATTTCCGCCGAGCTTCGAGTCAAAACGCATTCGAGCAGTTGCCCGCCGACAGATTACGACGTTTCCACCATTCTTGTTTTCGCCCGCGATCTGCCGCGCCGGCCAGCCTCGCCACCCAAGGCGCACCCAGCAGCTCGCCCACACCTCCGTCAACTCCCTACCAACCATAGGCTGACCTTCGGCCGGATCGCAACCGCCTCCGAGCTCGCCTTGGCGCCATCGGCAAGGTCCCCACCCTCGACCTCAACGAGCACACCCGCCGCCGCTTGTGTTTCCCCCCGCCGGTGAATCTCCTCCCAGGTAGCCCCCTCTCTCCCGTAACCATCTCAAACCAAAGGGCTTACTTTTAACTTTTGACCTTTGACTTTTGCCTTGTGACTTTCTTTTCTTTCCCCTTGCTTTTCCTCCCCCTCTGCTATCGTAACAACGTACCCAGTTGGCCGCCGACGCGGGTGTGTCGGTGTGTTTAGAAGGTGTGGCAACAAAATCTCGTTCGCGCACGCGGGTGAGACGGAATACGGCCTACCTGAGCGGTCTTTCAAGTTTTTCGAAATCTTGTGGGGGAAGCCTCTGGCTTGCCCTGCGAACAAGTTTCGAGGCCGGTCCCTGCGGGGAGGAGCGTCTCGTTGTTAGCGGAGATTACTCCCAGAGCTGCCACCACTTCTTTTGTTGCTGCTCAATCGAATCCTCTTCCAACTGCGCGTCCTTGTGCTGAACCAGTTGAACGCCACCACACGCACCACAAGATGCTGTGAACACTTCCATGACCGAGTCGGGCGGAGCGTCTGGGAACACGACGCGCATCAGGTCTGACGGCGCATCAAACAGTTCAGTCAACCCGCACTTATTGCATGGTTGGATAATCCAGTCTGCTCGCTCACGCAGGTACTTGTTCGTCACCATTAGAGGGTGCTCGCCGCCTCGGGAAGGAGAAACTGGATCTCGCTGCCTCGGGAAACGGAAGAGAGCTGCTCGGGTTAATTGAGTACGGTGCCACGAAAAACATCTGCATCCCAGCGGACGATCGTCACCCAGACCAATTCTGGCCGGTGGCTTGTGACGCGTGGCCCGCCATCATGCACGATGACCTGAACGTCATCGGGGTGTTCAGGGTGAAGGCGGCCCCGCACCTTTGGATGATTGCGCCATTCATGAGGCATGAGTCGCCCCCGCTCGCTAACGACTGGGCGCTCAGCGGCGGGCGTTGTTTGCCCGTCCGCTGCAACGCTTGTTGAGGCGCGCCGTTATCACGCTCTAATTCTGGGCAAGAAGCGCCCGGTCCGCTCCATATACGCTCGATAGGCATCCCCAAAGCGAGCCAGCAGCTTCTCCTCTTCCTTTCGCGTTCGCATGATGATCAGCGCAAAGGCCAACCCTCCAGACAAGAAGAGAAACCAGTTCGCCGCAACAATAGAGTTGGCCAGGACGCACAGAGCCACGGAGTCGTAGAATGGGTGGCGGACCCAGCGATACGGGCCGCTGGTTACCAAAGTGTGCTCTCTCCTGGTGACCACTGTATCCGTCAAGTTCTTCCCGAGGCTGTGGAAGGTCCAGATTAGCAGTCCGCCGGCAAGGGCGCCCACGCTGACTGCCGTCCACCGCAGCCATTCTGGCAGGGACACCGACGACCACGCCATCCATGACGGATCGACCATGTAGGCGATGAGTCCCAGCATGCCAATGACGCCCACAGGCCGTAATGTCAACAAGATGAAGAGGCCCTCCTGCCGCCGATTGAGTTTCTCGCCCGTCGCCTGCGACTTGAGCCGGTAATAGACACCGATTGGAAGGACAACCAGCGAGCCAACCATAAGCACGGCCCGAAACGTCTGATCGTGATTCATCGCCGATCTGGCTCCGCGGCGTCCCTACCCTCGCGTCCCTTCCGTCCGTATGCGACTCAAGCGTTCAGCGGCGGGCGATCTTTGCCCGTCCGCCGCAACGCGTCGTTACCAAGGTGCGCTATTACGGCATCTGGAGCAACTCCTGTCGCCGGCAACTCGAGCAGGCTCGCGCTCTGCTCAGCGCATCGCCGCCCACTGCTTCCGACCCGCCCGCACCGAACTCCCAGCCGGCCACTGGCGCTGCCCTTGTATCCACCGCACGCTGTCCGCATTGCCGCATCGGGCAGTTGATCGTCGTCGAGGTCTTACTTCCCCACAGGAAGTTTCCCCCATGACCACCCAGTTCTCACCCCGCCCCTCTCGCTCGGCTCCCTCCGGCGCGCGATCCTGCTCGCGCGTGGGCGGCGCGGTGTGTCTCTGGTCTGTCCCGGAAGACCTTAGCCAGGTGTTCGCAACGCGTTTCCAGCCCCCTCCTCAGTTTGCAGACCTCTGCCGCAGCGCGGGAAATCTCCACAATCCCACCCGCTGTCTCAAAAAGTAGCAACGAAAGCCCGCTGAAAACCCAAACCCCCGGACGGGGGATTTAGTTCAACCCCGATTCTGTCGCGGCTTACGCACGACAGGAATCCTTAATTTGTTAGAAGCAAGACGGAAGACCGGAAATGCCGCGGCGACCCTTTGGAATTCCGCAAGCGCTGCATCTTTGTTCACGGGCACGTGCGGTCGCGCTCCCGGTGGTCGCTGCAGGTAAGCCCTCAAGATGGGTGCGCGCTGGCCGGCGGGAACCTCTTCGAGTTGGACCTCCTCACGACGGCCGCTCCGGAGAACTGCTCTTCCACCGGCTGCACGCACGTTTTGGACCCAGTGCACGTTATCTCCGAGCATCGACACCAAGTACCGCTCTCCATCGACGACGGCCATGACCACCGGCAGCGAGATCGTCCGCCCCGACTTTCGTCCGGTCACTTCCAAGGTCACGAGGTAGTTGGACGCGACGCCCGACGAGGCTACAGCAGCCCACGCTCGATTCAGAATCCTCGCGATCCAGTTGGGTCGCTGCCCACGGTACAACGAAGCGTTGCAGCGGACGGGCAAAGAGCGCCCACCGCTGAGCGCCCGAGTCGTTAGTCGAGCCCCTTCGCAGTTGTCAGCCGGTTTCCGTGATACCCTCCTCGCCTGACAAGTTGGCCCGAAAGCGGGCTCAAAGCCGGATCGAAGCGGCCTGAGTCGGTAGCTGGACCAAGCTGGCAGCGCCGAGTGGCCCGGCGCAGACTGGCAGTCCATCCCGAGCGGCTGGTGGGCTGCAAGGTACAATGGAGGGTTGCAGACTGCTCGGGCTACCTACGCCATGCCGAAGCGGAGCCGCGATAGAGCCAGGGGGTGTCATATGGGTAAAGTGGACAGCATCGAGAATCAGATCCAAGAGCTTTCTCCCGAAGAGTTGGCAACACTCCGGGAATGGTTCGCAAAGTTTGATGCCGAAGCGTGGGACCGTCAGTTTGAAGCTGACGTCAAGGCAGGCAAACTCGACGCC
>JACQDI010000286.1 GCA_016201195.1 Acidobacteriota bacterium
ATCAATCTGGTTTTCACCTGTATTTGCCGGCCATCCGCGAGGCTTAGCTCTGTGATCTCCAGCCCGAGGCGCGAAGTTCCCTTCACGCGACCCGCTTTTTCCGCTTCGCCAACCACGCCACCAACGGTTTGGCCGCGGCGGGCAATGACGCGCCCGTTCACGACGAGCGGCTGAGCCAGAGTGGCGGTGAAGGCATCGCCCGGCTGGTTGCGGTCACTCGAGAGCGGCTGGTCCACGCGAACCGTGATCCAAGTGCCGGCGGGCAGAGTGAGTGGCGAGGATGGCGGCAGCGGATCTGCCGGGGCTGCCGCGGCCGGCTGTCCGAATTCTCCGAGTCTGCGCCATCCGGTGGACGGCGGCTGATCCGGCGGGTTGGGTTCCTGCGCCTGTCCCGCCAGCGCCCCGCTTACCGAGAACGCCAATAGCAAGGTAACAATCCATTTTTGTTGAGCTCGCATAGTCCCAAAGGCCTTTCACCTGATGACCCTCCTGGCAGCATGTTTGATGCCAATTTCTGAATGTTTTTGATTTCAGGAGGCGGGCAGATAGCCGCTGGCCGAATAAAACCACGGTGGTTGTTTACAGCCACCACTAACTGGCAGCGAACCTACGAGGGGTCAGGCTTTCCGGGCGTATTCGTCGCGACACTTCTGGGAGCAGAAATGGATCACCTGGCCGTGGAAGGTCTGGGTCACCGCGACCTCCGGGGAAACAAAGGTGCCGCAGACGGGGTCTTTCTTGAGTTCGCCTGCCGTGCGGGGCTCGCCCGGCGTTTGGGAAGGAGGCGGGGGAGCGGGGGCGAGCCACGCGACGATGGCTTTGACCAAGGGCTCAAGCAGCGACCGGAGCAGCAGAAACGCTGCCAGGATCGCAAACAGACTGAGCAAAAAACGCATTATTTGCGCTGCTTCTTTTGCGGCTTGGTGGAGATCTCCGTCTGAACCGTGCCGGTAATGGCCTGCAGGCTGCCACGCGCCGAATCGGTGTACGGGCCGTTGGGTTTCAGCTCGATGTACTTCTGAAACGCCTCGGCGGTTCCGGGCGCGGGGGTCACCTTGCCGTCAGCGGAGACCTGGGCCTTGCTCAGCAGGTAGAGGCCGATCTGGTAGTGGGCATCGGCGTAGTTGGGGTCAGCCGCTACTGCCTTCTTGAAGGCCTCGTAAGCTTCGTCCTGGTGGCCGGTGTTGATCAGAATGGCGCCCAGGTTGAAAAAGTAGCGGCCGGCGTTGGTCGGATCGAGCTGCGCGGCCTTGGCCAGCTCGGCCTGACCCTCGGGGAACTTGCCCATCTTCGAGAGGGCCAGCCCGTAGTTGTTGTGGTAGGCCGCGTCGTCGGGCTTCAGCTCGATCGCTTTGGCGTAGTTCTCGAGGGCCTTAGCCATCACTGCCTGCTGCTCGGCGCCGGTCTTGGTGGCGGCCAGGTTCGACTGCGCCTCAGCCATGTTGGCAAACAGCACGTGCTGCTTGGGGTCCATTTCCGCGCCCTTGGTGAACTGCTCGACGGCAGCGTCCCACTGCTTGTTGCGCATGGCCTCCATGCCGGCGTTAAAGGCGTCGTTGAGCGCTTTGTTCTTGCTGAGCTGTTCCGAGCGCTTCTTGGTGGCCTCTTCGATCTGCTTCCGCTGCTCGGGGGTCATCTGGCGCGCTTGCTCCTGGGTGATCGCGACGCCGGCTTGGGCCGCCACCTGCTTCGCCTTGAGCTCGGCCAGGTTGAAGTCGATCGCCACGGTGTCGCCAAACTTGGTGCGGACATTGTCCACGAAGTCCATGTCCTTGCCGTCCACGTTGCAGGTCAGCTTGTAGGTACCGAGGGGCAGGCCCGCGTGAAAGTAGTGCCCCTTCTTGTTCGTCTTAACCTGGTAATTCCCCTTGATGTCCTTGCGCTCGATCTTGATGAGGGCGCCGGCCAGGGGCTTGCCGTTTTCGTCCTTTACATCACCTTCCAGCGAAGAGGTCTGAGCCAGGGACGCAGCGGAGAAAAACAGCAGCAGTCCGGCCGTTATCAGCAGATGCCGCATATTGGGCCTCCCAAAATGGAATAAGTCGATAACTCGACCCTTTAGCATACAACAGAATCGCCTGGGTCGTGGAACGTGGATTGGGCTGCGATTCAGACAGTGGGGGAGCCTTGAGAGGTGGACGGCGGCAGTGAGGCGCGGTCGAACCAGAAAAGCGGGGAAAGCTGCGGAACTATTTTGTATTGGGGACAGGTGCATGGCCTCAGCGGG
>JACQDI010000287.1 GCA_016201195.1 Acidobacteriota bacterium
CTCCGACCGCCTCACCGAAGATTTCGCCCAGGGTTTGCTGGCTCTCGAGCGCAACTGGCGGGGACCCCTGCTCACGAATCAAGGCGTCGAGACCCCGCTCGCCCCGTTCCAGACGATGGAGCGCGCGGCTACGCCCCAGGATTTGCTCAACTGGCGCTTCCAGCAAGCGCTCTATCGCGCGTATTACGACGCGTACACCCGCAGCCGCCTGCTCCACGAAACCGCCCTCGAGGAGAAGGCGATGGATGAACTGCGCCAAGCGCCGAAGATCGGGTCGCTGCCGGCGATGACCCGAGCCGAGCACGCGCTCGACGCCGGGCCCGTGGCCACGGACCGGCGGGCGCGGGTGTTCGAGCTGGCCGAAGCGCTCTACCAGTCGATCCGTATGCAGTTGAGCGTCCCGCGCTACAAGGCGATCGCCGTCGGCCGCGGCGCTAACCTCGACACCATCGACATGCCCCTTTCAAACGCCCCCTGGTTGAAGCAGCGGTTCACCGAGACACGGGGCCTGCCCGACGAACGCGAGCGGCTGAAGGCGATCCCCGAGATCCTCAACTGGACCAACCCCGGCCCCGGCGGTTTCTACGACGACCTGGGAGACGCCGCACGCCAGCCGCACCTGGTTCGCGGCCCCGGCTTCGAGCAGGACCCGGCGTTTCTGGAATCCTCGCTGCTCGGCTTCAGCTACGTGCCCGGAGGCCGGGCCTCCTGGTGGAGCTACGCCGAACCGCTCAACGACGCGCCGCTCGAGATGCGCTACAGCGGCCTCGATCCCGCGGCCCGCTACAGGGTGCGCGTCGTCTATGTTCCCGAGACCAGGACCCGCATCCGCCTGGTTGCCAACGGCAACATCGAGGTCCACCCGCTGATCGCGAAGGAATCCCCGGTGCGGCCGGTCGAGTTCGACATTCCTCAGCAGGCCACGGCCGGCGGCCAGCTCTCGCTGCGCTGGTACCGCGAGCCGGGCTTGGGCGGCAACGGCCGCGGTTGCCAGGTGGCCGAGGTGTGGCTGGTTAAGAAGTAACGGTGCAGCGGCCCGCGCGATCCGTCGGTTTCCTCACCAAGCTGCAGGTCCCCTCACCGCATCAGCTTCAACGCGAACTGCACCACCCGCGGCAAGTTGCCCTGGGCGTTGACCACGCCGAACTGCGGGTTGCCCAGAGCGATATTGGGCGGCGCGAACTGCGGGCTGTTGGTGAGATTGAAGAACTCGGCGCGGAACTGCAGCTTGAGCTTCTCCGTCAGGTCGGTGTTCTTGTGGAGCGACAGGTGGATTTGCCGGGTGCCGTCGGCGCGAACGCCGGAGAAATTGCGACCCGCGTTGCCGAAGGTGTAGGCCGGCGGGTTGCTGAACTGGGAAGTGTCGAACCACCGGTCGGGGGTGGGGTTGGAGAGCTTCGGGCTGACGCCGGTCCAGTTCGGGCGCTGGCCGCCCCCCTGCGCGAAGGTATTGTTGGTAGCTGAGTTGATTCCCAGCGGCGGCCCGGTAAACGCGGAATAGATGGCCCCCACTTCCCAGCCGGCCAGTATCCGTCCCGGCACGCCGTGCAGGCTCTTTCCCACCGGCAGCTCATAGACCGCGTTGGCGATGAAGCGGTGGGTCTGGTCGAGCGACGAAACGGCGCGGTCGGCCCGCAGGTTGTTCCAGTTCTGGATGCCGCCCCCGCCGAGGCTCTCCCCGGAAAACCCTCCGGTGGCGGTGTCGATCAGCTTCGAGTAGGTGTAAGAGCCGAGAATCGTGAATCCGCGCGCGTAGCGCTTCTCGACCTTCACTTCGAGGGCATGAAAGATCGACGCCGCCCAATCGGCGGCGGTGGATCCGACGGCGGTGAACTGCGGGTAGGGCCGCAGCAGTTGCGCGCGCGAGACCGTGCTCTGGGCGAGCGAGCCGGATTTGATCTGCCCGAAGAACGGATTCGGCACCTGGGTGCGCAGGTCATTGCCCAGAGCGAGGGCCGAGTCGGGGAGCTGGTTCAACGTGCGGGTCTCGGGAAATTTCAACCCGTGACTGCCGGCGTATCCAATATCGAGCAGCACGGCGCCGGGCAGCTCGCGCTGGATGTTGAAATTCCACTGCTCACTGTAAGGGACGCGGTTCGAGCGATCGAAAAAGTCGACGTTCTGGCCGAGCAGGGTGGCCGGGCCGAGGGTGCTGCCGGTGGGCCGGTTGATGCCGTCCGGGTAGGGGTTGCGGAGGAAATTCGTCGAGGCTGGTGACGAGCTGGGTGTTGGCCTCAAAGCCGCTGACGCCGAACGCTGCCGAGCTGCCGCCGAGACCGGTGGTCGGAGCGAAGAAGAGGCCGCCGCCGGAGCGGATCACGGTCTTCGGCGTGAGGCGGAAAGCGAAACCGACGCGCGGCGCGAAGTTATTGCGGTCGGGGTCGGACTGGAAGCGCGACGCTCCATTGACACTGACAAATTTCAGCGCCCCATGCAGGTTGAGTCCGGGCGCATCGAGCGGCGGCTTGATCCCGTAGTCGAAATTGGTGAGCTGGTTGAAGCGGTCGGTGCGCGGCAATTCGTAATCGTAGCGCAGGCCGAGGTTCAGCGTCAGCCTCGGGGTCACCTTGAAATCGTCCTGCACGAATAGGGCGTAGTAGGTGGTCTGCTGGGCGAGCGCGGGGGCCGGGGTCACCGAGCCCGAGCCGACACCGAGCAGGAACGAGGCCAACGCGATGCCGGCGGTGGCGCTCGCTTGCGCCGGGTTCGGCCCCTGCGTCCAGGTGTTGGAGAAAGAAAATTGCGTGGCGGTATCGCCGTGCTGGGTGAGGTTGGCGCGGATCAGCCGGTATTCGAACCCGGTCTTGAGATTGTGGCGGGTAAGGGCCTTGGTGAGGTGCGCTTGCCAGGCGTGGGCGTCCATTCCGAAAGCGATCAGGTCTCCCGCTCCCAGCGCGCCGCCGACGACCGTGTTGGGGACCGAGCCGGTCACGCTGAGGCCGGTAACGAGGATCGCGGGAAACGCAAACGGCGCGCCGATGGCGCGGCCGAGACCGGCGGGGAAACCGAGAGTGGTCATGTCGAAGCCCTCGCTGTGGGCCACGCGAAAATTCGACAGCCGGGCGAAGGCGTAGCGGAAGGTCCCGAGCAGGGTGGGGCTGAAGGTGTAGGTGTCCTC
>JACQDI010000288.1 GCA_016201195.1 Acidobacteriota bacterium
CCCGCCCTCAGCACCCGCCGCGCGGAAACCGAGGTGGTGCTCAACGAAGGAGAGAGCTTCGCCATCGCCGGCCTCATCGACAACCGGGTGATCCAGGCGCTCAACCGCATCCGTGGCCTTGGCGACATGCCCATCATCGGGCGCTTGTTCCGCAGCCAGCAGACCAACAAGACCAACAACGAGCTGCTGGTCGTGGTCACCCCCTTCCTGGTCAAGCCGCTGGGGCCCGGCCAGTCGCCCAAGCTGCCGGAATTCCCGATCGATCCCGTCATCGCGCCGGACAAGAAGAAGCCCCAGGAAAAGGGCCCCCAGACCCCCGAGTTCATCGGCCCCCGCGGCCATCAGGAACCCAAGAAGTGAGATGGAATCGCCAATCCGGCCAGGCCGCGGTGCTGATCCTGATCCTGATGGCCTTTGTGCTGTTCGCCTTCCTGGGCTTCGCCGTGGACCTCGGCCGTCTCTACCTGATCCGCGGTGAATTAAATGCCGCCGCCGACGCGCTGGCCCTCTCCGCCGCCCAGGAGCTGATCGGAACCAACGCCGCCGCCGACCGGGCGCAAGCCGCCATGACCCTTACCCAGTCGAGCGACGATTTCGGCGACAACCGTTTCAATTTCAGCGGCAACCAGATCGGCGGCGAGGGGACCCTAACCAGCCAGGTGATGGGCCCCGAGCTGTTCGCTACCTACTCCGACGCCACTAGCGCCGACATCAGCGCCACTGCCGACAGCTCCACCGCCCGCTACGTGCGGGTCACCGTTCGCGCCGACGCCCCGCTTACCTTCTGGCAGTTCCTGCCCGTCGCCAAGCTGGGCACTACCTCGGTGATGACGGCGGCGGTGGCGGGCATCAGCCAGCCGCTGTGCACGGTTTGTGGACTGGAGCCGCTCGCCGTGCTCCAGGCCGACGCCACAGACTCCACCGACTTCGGCTTCGTACCGGGCCTTAAGTACACTCTGCACAGCCAGTGCACCGGGGCGCCCCGCCCCACGGTCCTGGCGGGGACGGTCGGCCTGGTGCAGTACACGGTTTTGAACCGCGCCCTCGAGGATTCGAGCGACCAGGACCAGCAGGTGTTCAAGATGCTCGCCGGCGGGCTGCCCCCGCCGTCGTTTCCGGTTTCCGACGACAGCACCCTCACCTGCCCCGCCATCGGCACTGCCGACCTTCGGCTGCCGGCGGTCAGCGTGGCTGCCTGCAATGCCCCCAACCGCGGCACCATTCCACGCGACGTCCTGTGCGGGTTGAACGCGCGCCTCAACCCCGCCGCCCACCCCGCCTGCTCGGGGATCCAAGATGTGGACACCCTCATCGAATCGTTCACCCCGGACACCGACATCGACGACCATGACGATTACCTGGAATACGCCGGCAACCGCCGCCGTATCCTGACTGTGGCCGTGGTCGACGCCGTGCCCTTCGCAGTGGGCGACACCATGAACATCCTCGGCTTCCGCCAGTTCCTGCTCGAGCCCGATCCCAACTCGACCGAGCTGAGCCCGGCTGACCCGGTGGGCCGCTTCGCCGCCCTGTACATCGGCTCCCCGGCCCCGGTCAAAGCCGGCAGCTTCGGAGCCTGCGGCGTCACCAGCGGCCCCGGAAAGGTGGTGCTGCACCAATGAAGCGACGCCGCGGTAGCATGCTCTTCGAGTCGATCCTTCTGATCCCCATCCTGGTGCTGCTGTTCGTGGGGGGGATGGAGATGGGCAAGATCACCCTAACCTATTATCAATTACAGAAAGCCCTGCGCGGCGGGGCACGCATGGTGGCCGTGCTCCAGGGCGCCGACTTCTGCAACCCGGACGATCCCCAGATTGCGGCCATCAAGAGTTTCATCGTCTACGGGCCGGATGCTGATACCTCCAACCCCGTGGTTCGGAGCCTGACCCTCGAGCAGATCCTGATCATGCCCGAGCGCGCGGACACCGAGAACGGCGCGATCAACGTGTGCGACTGCGGCGGCCCCGACGGCTGCCTGGCGAGCGACGGCGGGCGCGCCCCCGACTACGTCCGGCTCTCGATCGACGGCGGGTATACGTTCCAGCCCCGCATCCCGTTCCGCACGCTGGATCCGATCCTGCTCCGGCCGCACGTGCGGGCGCCGTTCGGAGGACTTTAGGAAGACGCTGATGAGGCGCAGGCGCCAGGGCGGGCAAACGATGATCGAGTTCACGCTGGTCTACGGGCTGGTGCTGCTGCCGCTGACGTTTATCTTCGTCTTCGCCTGCCAGATGCTGTGGGTCTGGCACAGCGTGGCCGAGTGGACCCGCAACGGCGCCAAGTACGCGGCCACCCATTGTTTTCAGAGCGACGGCGGCAACGTGAAGCAGTGGATGCGGGAGAACGTCCCCCCGATGGTGGACATCAACAGGTTTCGCGAGGGCGAGGTGGATCTCAACGTGGACTACTTCAACGCCGACCCGCAGTCCGGCGAGCTGACCCCCTTCACCTGCGATGGAGCCGAATGCACCCCCGAGTGCGTCCCCCAGACGGTGCGCGTCACCGTCGCCAGCTACGAGTTTCGCCGCATGTTCGACGTGCTGGGCCTGCCGCCGGTGACTCTGCCCGACTTCCGCACCGCGGTGAGCATGGAAGGCGCCGGCTGCAACCCCGAGGAGCAAACGTGCCTGCCCTGAACGGTTCGCTATGTCTATTTCACTCATAGTCGCCAGCCCGGACCAGCACTTCCGGGAAATGATCCGGGAGAGCCTGCTCAACGTGGCCAACGCCACGCTGATCGCGGAGTTTCCCGAGATCGCGCTGAACCTGTATATCCGCGTTTTGCACGAGCTGGAGCGGCATCCGCACGCCGCCCTGGTGCTGGACCTCTCCTCGGACACCGAGGACGCCTTGAAGGCGCTGGGGAAGGTGCGCCAGGCCGCGCCCGATCTTTACATCGTGGCCTCGCACTACCAGGCCGACGGCGAGACCACCCTCGCCTGCATGCGGGCCGGGGCC
>JACQDI010000289.1 GCA_016201195.1 Acidobacteriota bacterium
GTGCGTGCTGATGTCGCCCGGCCGCAGGTGCTCGGTCACCAGGCGCCAGTAGGGCCGCTCCGGCAGGAAGTAGCCGAAGTCCACCATGATCGGGATCCCCGCCAGGCGGCCCGCCTCCACCGCGCCGTCGACCGACGTCCAATCCGGCTTCTGGTAGTGCGCCGACTTGACGCCTACTACCACGTCCTTATGCTTGGCGGCAAGCTTCGCCACCTGCTCCGGCTGGAAGTCGCTCTTCTCCTGCTCGGCGATGTCGGTGATCATCCCCAGGCCCGAGATGTTAATCAGCGCCAGCACGCGCGTTTGCACCCGGTCGATCACCGTGTGCCGGAAGGTCTCGAAATTCCGCCACCCGGAGCTGCCCGCGTCGACCATGGTTGTCACCCCGGTGCGGAAGCTGAACCCGTCGGGCGCGATGCTGTTGTCGCCCGCCCACGCGTCGCGGATCCCGGTGGTGTGGAAGACATGCGTGTGCAGATCGACCAGGCCCGGCGTGACGTAGAGCCCCTTCACGTCGATGGTCTTCTTGGTCTTGGACGCATCGAGATCGGGCGCGACAGCGGCGATTTTCCCGTCGCTCACCGCCACGTCCATGCGGCCATCGATGCCGTTCTTTGGATCGATGACGTGCCATCCCTTCAGCAGCAGGTCCCACTGCGCCTGCGCGGAAACAGCCAGAAACAAAATCAGAACGAGCCTAGCCATAATCTTCAGCCCCGAGCCCACGATCCACGGTCCACGATCCGCATTCTAACGCGATTGCCCCTGATATACTGAAGTCAATTATGGAATTGAGTCCCCAGCAAGTTTTGGAAGCGCTCCGGAGTGTGCGGGAACCGGAACTCGATCACGATCTGGTCACCTTGCAGTTGGTCAAAGACGTTGCCATCTCCGACGGGGCCGTCTCGCTGACGGTCGTGCTGGCCACTCCCGCCAGCCCCTGCAAAGCCGACATCGAGAAAGGCATTCGGGAGCAGGTCGCCCGTCTCGGCGGCAAGGACGTGCACATTCGCTGGGAAACCGTGATCCCCGGGGCGCGCACCGCCTCCGACAAGCCGCCGCTTCCCGGCATCAAGAACATCATCGCCGTCGGCTCGGGCAAGGGCGGCGTCGGCAAGACCACGGTGGCCGTGAATCTCGCCGTGAGCCTCTCGGCCATGGGGGCGGCGGTCGGCCTGCTTGACGCCGACGTCTACGGTCCCAACGTGCCGCTGATGATGGGCGCGAGCGGTTCCCCCCACGCCATCGGCGAACAGATCCAACCCATCGAGCAGTATGGGCTGCGGCTGATGTCCATGGGCTTCCTGAGCCCCGGCGACAAGCCGATCATCTGGCGCGGGCCGATGCTGCACAGCGTCATGCAGCAATTCCTCAAGAATGTCGCCTGGGGTGAGTTGGATTACCTGATCATCGACCTGCCCCCGGGCACCGGCGACGTGGTGCTGAGCCTGATCCAGACCGTGCCCGTCACCGGCGCGGTGGTGGTCACCACGCCTTCCGATGTTTCTCTCGACGACGCCCGCAAGGCAGTGCAGATGTTCACGCAGGTCAAGGTGGAGGTGCTGGGGATCGCCGAGAATATGAGCTACCTGCTCTGCCCGCACTGCCACGAGCGGGTGGACGTGTTCGGCTACGGCGGCGGGCGCCGCACCGCCGAGCGCTACGGCGTACCGTTCCTGGGGGAGTTGCCGCTCAACCCGGACGTGCGCATCGGAGGCGATACCGGTACGCCAGTGGTGCTGCGCGGCGCGCAAGACGGGCTGGGAAAGAGCTTCCGTGATCAACTTGACCGCGCCGGCCGAGTCCATTCTGCACGTGAAGATGTAGGGAAAACAGGCTACAGCGGCACCACGTTCTCGGCTTGCAAACCCTTGGGGCCCTGCTTGACCTCGAACTCCACCTCCGCCCCCTCGTTCAGGGACCGGTAGCCATCCCCTTGAATCGCGGAAAAATGGACGAACACATCATCCCCGGTTGACCGTTGGATGAAGCCATAACCCTTCGCCGCGTTGAACCACTTCACAATGCCTTTTTCTTTCACTTCCAAATCTCCTCGTTCGACGAACTGCTGCCACAACAGGACAGCCTGCTTATTTTCGCACAGCCCCCCACAGGCTACAAGCTGCTGCCACAAGTAATCAGGAGCCAGGAGCCAGGGTCGGAAGGGCGGAGATTTTTTGCGAGTTCCGCTGAAAATGGCAGTCGAGCAGCCTCGAATTCCTTGACGGGCAGATGGATCCGGACAGTGCAAGGGCTGCTGGGGCACAAGGACGGGGAGATGACCATGGAGTACACGCACGTGCTGGACAGTGAGGGGCGCCGGGGTTCACAGCCCGCTCGACCGCCTGCGGAAACCTGTGACCCCGGAGAAGAAAATTGCGGAATGGCGCAGAAGTCGTTACAATGCCAGCGTTTGCCGTCGCCAACGCCCGGCGACGCCTCCGTGTTATGCGGACAGGCGCCGGTTTTTTGCGGGTCAGCTTGAGGATGAGTTGAGCTAAATCCGCCTGCGGTGGATAGATGAAAAACCACCTCCAGAATCGGGATCTTCCCCAATCGCTTCCATCCGTTGCTGGCCTCAGTATCTCCTTCAGGGAGGGCCCTACCCCTCCCCGAAAGGAGAACAGCTATGTCACCGTTGCGACAACGGATGATTCAGGATATGCAATTGAGGGGGTTCTCGGCAAGGCCCCAGGAGTGCTACGTGGCGGCCGTCCGCCAACGGGGCCAGCGCCGTGCCGATCAACGGCGCCGAGGCGAAGCCGCCTCCGGCAACCTGGAAGAATTCTCTGCAACTGGACGATTTCGACATAGCCACATCCGCCCTACCAGCTTTTTATTTCACGCCGTCCCCGCGAAGGTCAAAAAAATCCGCATTTTGCCATCCCAGCTTGGAAGAGCCTCAGAACGGATACCTTGTTTTTGCGGAACAGTGTTAGGCCGCACCGTCTTTAGAGCGGGCTGAAGAGCTTGAAGGTACTCTGGAGAGAGTCAACCCTCAGCTTCCTCGACGATCCTTACAGTAGTTTAGATAGTCCCGGAAGCAATGTCGGGATCCCTCAGCAGGTCCTGGTACGTCAGGAGGTCAATGCCCGCGAACTGCTCACGGCCGTGCTCTTATCGTGTCTCCAACAGAGACGGGCCGATTGCAGCTTGTACCGGCTTCCGCTACACTGTATGGGGAATGCTAAGAGCGATCCGGGTGAGGGTGCTGGCGGTTGTTTCGTTCTTGGTTTGCCTTTCGCCGCCCAGTGTCCCTGCCCAGCCCTGCCCGGAGGAGTTCCAGTACAAGGGAAGGGCGTTCCTGATAGACTGCTATCCGGAGTTGTTTGGCCCAACGCTGCTTGGGCAATCCCGGAAACAACTGTTCAAAAGGTATCTTCAGGAAAGCCCGGAAGGAAGGCTGCGGGCCTCCCGCGCCAACGCCGGCTCGCCAGAGCGAGCTTGGACGAACCTCACTCGGGAAGAGCAAACAAGTTTCCTGGCTATTACGGCGGCACTGGCAAACCTTCGGGACGAGTCCGGCGCCGGGCTGTCGGACTGGTCGAAAGGGCTTGACGAGATCCACGGCGAAAACAGCTTTTCGAGCGGGCGCAGGTTCGGGAATGATGAGGCATTTCGGGTGTATGTCCGACTGACCGACCACGCCGTGAAGCATCTCCTTGCCGACCGTGGAGTTTTTGCCAACCTCTGTCGCTCGGGTTCGTTTGGTTAGGAGGAGTTCCGGCAGGAGTACTGTGAGCCGGGATTCAGAGTGAAGCCATGAAGCGCCGCTTGGTGTTCCGCCTGATTGGATCCGGCGCCCTTTTTGTCCTCGGCGCTATGGTGGGTCATGGCCAGCAGGAGCCGAAAGTACCTGAGTCGGTATCAACCCTCGCTGGCCAGGCAGAATCGGTCTTGATTAAGACGCTGGATGTGGCGGGGATGCTGGAGCCGGCTCAAAAGGAAGTGGTAGCCCTCCTGAAGACGCAGCCGCGAGCGGCCAAGTCGTGGCAACTCGACCCGGCGCTCGCCAGGGACATGAAGGATGTAGACCTGTTTCGCTTCGTGGTCTCTCGTGCCAACAGCTACGTGTTTTGCAGCGCCGCGCTGCTGAGTCGGCATTCTCTTGAGCAAGTGGGCGAAACGGCGGTGATTAAGGGTGACGTGTTCTCCGGAAAATGGGCGAACACTTCTTCCGGCCAGGTTTGGATCAGTCACGACGGTACCTTTCTGGCTGACGCTGCCGGTCGACCCTTACGGCTGCGTACCCAGGAGGACATCAAGAATTACTGGACCCTCGATCAGCGTTTTACGCCTCTGGCCAAGCCCTTGTTGGAGAAGCATTTCTGGGACACTGACTTGTTTCGTTCCAACCTCGCGTATCTAAAGCAACAGTACGGCGGCTCGCCGAGCGAAGATCGTGAGATGGCCAAGGCGTTGGGCATTGCGCCGGAAGGAACTGCGTACTCGGTTCGCTTGTTTAATCTCCTCGGTTTCATCCAGTACTCAGCGGGGAAGGCTAAGTTGGTCTTTGTCTCGCCACTGAGTCATTAACCGCCCTTACTCCTCGTGTGTTAGTCGAAATCCGACGTGGCAAGTTCCTGAAGATCTGAAGCGCGCTGGGCGTTCTGCTGCTGTTCGGCACCATCAAGGAGAGCGGGAGGGGCGCTGTGGCCCGCGCAGTGCGGAAGCGGGCGCCGGCCCAGGTGAAGGGCCTGCTTGTTGATGTTCCGAAAACCGGTTCCCGTAACGGTTGGAGTGGGCCAACCGCTCGAAGTGATCGAACACGATCTGCGTCACCGGCCCCACGGCGTTTTCCGCCTTGACGCCGTGGAACACCGACATGACGCTCAAGGCGAACGGACGGCGGTCCAGATAGACGATTCCGGTTTCGCCCGCCACGCCATCGACCCTTCCCCACTTGGAAGCCACTTCGTACTGCGGGGGGACCGCGGCGCGCATGGCATCCTTGACCTGCTTGAGGATGGCGACCATCGCCTGGCAGGCTTGTTCGTCGATGATCTTGCCGTGGTAGATGCGCTCCACAAGCTGGAGCATCTCGAGCGGCGTGGAGGTGTTCTCCTCGCCCTGCCGCACCGCCCGCGCGGCCATCATCTTGCGGCGCAGGCGGGTGTGGCGCAGGCCGAGCTCTTCGAGCGTAAGGTTGATCCGCTCCATCCCCGCCAGGTCGATGAGCCGGTTGGTGGCGGTGTTGTCGCTTTCGACAATCATGCTGCCGATCAACTCGTCGACGGTGAGTGTGACGTCGCCCCCGGTGAGGCGATGTTGCAGCGAGCCGTCGCCGCCCACGAGGTCCTTCCGCGTCAGGGTGACTTGGTCGGAGAAGCGGAGCTTCCCCTCGCGCTCGGCGCGAAACAGACCGATCAGGATCGGAATCTTGATGACGCTGGCCTGGGTGAAAATCGCATCGCCGTGGTGCGAGAACACGCGGCCGGTGGCCAGATCCATCGCCGCCACGCCGAGCACGCCGTCAAAGCGCGCGTCGAAGTCACGAATCCTCTGAAGGGTTTTCTGTTCGAGCAGCTCCACGACATCGCTCTGCGCCTGCAAACCGAACGCCAGCGCCAGCGCCAGGAAGGCGGCGCCGCTCATCGCCGCAGCCCTGCCACCCAGTTGACGGCCACCGAAACGGCGTTCATGCTACTTGACGTTGACCACCGTCACATTGCTGTCGTGACCGCCGACGTTGATCAGCAGCGGCTGTTCGCCGCTCGGGGCGTCATCGGGGACCACAATATTGGCTTGGGAGAGGGCGACGAATCCGGGCGTCGCTCCCAGGAAGTCAACCCGCGCCGTCTTGCCCCCGATAGTCGCCTTAACCGGGAATCCGGTTCTCGATAGCGGGTCAGCGGGCGCCGGCTGGCCCGTGGGGATCGCGGGGTGCAACTCGCCCTGGCCGGTGAGGTAGACCACAATCGTGCTGCCGCGAGCGGCCGGCTCGGCAAAGGTGTTCAGCCGGCCGTCCTGGTTCACGGCGATCGCATGGTTGGCGCCATAGGTGAACACGCCGGTTTCCGAAAGGGACAGGTTGATGACCAGCGGCGCACTTAGCACGTCGCCCGCCCGGACGATGACCTGAGCGGCGCCGGTGGCCGGCAACTCGAACGGCAACTGAGCATTGATTTGATCCGGAGAAACGTAGAACAGCGGCATGAAGAGAGTCGCGCCGCCCGCCGTCACGGTCACCGCTACTTTGGGATCGAGCAGCGATTGAGGCAGAGGCACCACGCTTGCCGAGGCTCGGGCGGGCGCCAACCGGCGTCCGAAGATCGAGATGACCGAACCCGCGGCCACGCGGGAGGGCGGGGGCGGAAAGCTGGCCCCGTTGACCAGCCCGTCAGGGAAAATGATCGGGCGCGGAATGCCCACGCCCGGCAGAGCCCGGCGCACTCTCTGGTTGTGCCAGTCGGCGATGTACAGCGCCCCCGAGGGGTTCACCGCAACCCCGGTCGGGTAGGCGAATTGCGCATCGGAGGCCTGCAAACCGTCGCCGCCGAAGCCGTAGATGCCGATCCCCACTGGAGTGCTGATCAACGAGGTAGGCGACACCGGGGCGGCCACGCGGCGGATGGCGCTGTTGGCCCGGTCGGCAATGTAAAGATTGCCGTCCTTGTCGAGAGCCAATCCGACCGGCTCGCCGAGCTTGGCTTGATTGGCTGGGCCGCCGTCCCCTAGGGGATCGTCTATGCCGTATTCTCCATTCCCGGCCAGCCGGCGGATCACCTTGGTTTGCAGGTCCATCACGCGCACCACATTGTTGTAGTGATCGGAGATATACAGGTTGTTGCCGTCGACCAGCACGCCCGCCGGGTAGCCGAGCCTGATGGATGTCGCGGGCACCCCGTCGGGTCCGGCCGTGTCGTTGGCGTGCTGGCCGTTTCCGGCGATGGTCGTGATAATGCCGGTCTGGGCGTTGACCATGCGCACCCGGTCATTGAACTGGTCGGCGATGTAAATGTTCCCGGCCGCATCCACGGCCACTGCCGAGGGCCAGTCCATCCTTACACTGGGGCTTGTGGCCGGGCTGCCGTCGCCCCCGAAACCTTCCTGGCCGCTGCCGGCCACCGTGGTGATGTTGCCGTTGGCGTCAATCTTGCGAACGCGGTCGTTCCGCTGGTCGGTAAAGTACACGTTGCCGGCCTTGTCTACGGTGATGCCGGTGGGAAAGCTGAGTTGGGCGGCGGTGGCCTTCCCGCCGTCTCCGCTGAAGCCGGACACGCCGGTTCCGGCAACGGTGGTGATCACGCCGTTGGTATCCAACTTCCGGATGCGGTGGTTGCCCTTGTCGGCGATGAAGAGGTTGCCGTTCGAGTCGAGCGCGATGTGGCCGAACTCTTCCTCTCCGGCGCCGATGATGAAATTGAGCGCCGCTTTGTCGGCGGGGCCGCCATCCCCGCTGTAGCCGGGGCTGCCGGTCCCGGCGACGGTGTTGATGACGCCTCCGCCGACTTGCGGCGCCTGACCCCACAGAATGCTGTTCAAGAAGACGATTAGAATGAATGGCAAACTCCGCCCCATCCACATAAAAGAGACCTCCGGGTTCAGATTGGAAGTGTATCAGATCAGCCGGAGCAGCGGCGAAGAGGCGAGGAGGCGAACGGGGGAAGAGGCCTAGACCAGGTGGTCCGCCCGGGTTTATCTAGCTTTCGCCGCCGATGCCGATAAGAACTGGAAGAGGAGGAGGCCTTCATGTTGCTGCGAAGCTGGAAGAGACTTGCTGCCCGAAGGGGCTTCGTTCTGTTCGTCACCGCCTTGAGCTCGGTGGCGATCCTGGGAATGATGGGCTTGTGCATGGATCTGGCGCGACTTTACATCGCCAAGAACGAGCTACAAAATTACGCCGACGCGGCCGCCATCGCCGCCACCAACCGGCTCGATGGCACCACCACCGGCATCAGCAACGCGACCACCGAAGCCACCACCAACGTCAACAAGTGGTTCTTTGACACGGCCTCCGTGGGCACGGTGGCCGTCGATTTCGCGACCAGCCCCACCGGGACCTTTGCTTCCAACCCCAACCCCGCTACCGGGTATGCTTTCACCCGCGTGCAGGCCCAGGGGACGCTGCCGTTGTACTTCATGACCATCTTCTCGAGCGTCGGCTCCACGTACAACATTTCCGCCACCGCGGTGGCCGGGCAAACCCTGCTCAATTCCTTGGGTGACGGAGCCTTTCCGTTCTCGCCCGACGCGCATGTTCCCAACCCGATCGCCTCCGACCCGACCGGGAACTTCGGCTTCCTGAAGGGGGAGGTCTACACGCTGCGCTGGGACCCGGTGGGGAAGGGCAAGAAAGTCACCTCGATTACCAACCGGAGCGGTAACCAGGTGGTGGGATGCACGGGAGATATGAACGCCACCGGCTTCATTCCCGGAGCTGATAACAACGGCCAGCGCGGCTACATCGACCTGCTCGACGGGGGCGGCGGCGGCGGGGCTTCGTTTATTCGCGACGCCATCGTAGGTAGCGTCCAGATCCCCGATCCGCTGGTGGTCGGGGAGACCATCGACAACGCCAACGGCAACAAGCAGACTGAGGTTCCGGCCCTGCTGAATCGCGTGGCCCAGGACACCAACCCCACCACGGCAACCTACTACACGGCCAAGGCGACCTCGCTGGGGGAAACCCCGCCGCGCACCTATTACGCCGTCGATCCGCCGGGCCTCCCGCCGCCGAGCCCGCCCCGCGGCAACGGCCGCCGGATTGTCACTTCGCCGGTGAACAATCCCACCAATGACATCATCATCGGGTTCGCCCAGTTTTTCCTGCCTCCAGATCCGTGCCCGGATCTGGACAGCAGTGTGCAGCCTTGCTGCGCCGAATACATCGGCTCGGCCCAATCCCTGCCCGCCAACGGAGGCGGGGAAAACGGAGGCGGGAGCTTGGGGCTGTACCGGATCAAGTTGTTTCAATAGTCAGCTTTTCGTTTCTAGTGTGCCATCCCGCATACCGCTTGCTGACGCGGGCGGCTCGGAAGCGTTGATTCTGAGCCGCGACCGTGAGGGAGCGGTTGTCAAGTCTAAGGCGGGACACCACGCTAGCCCACACTAGCCCTCAGCCTTCAGCAATCATCAGGCCGGCGTGGATCCGGCCGATAAGGAACCGTATGGATCCCAGAAGGTCATCGGATCGGCGAGGATTCGTCATCCTGGCGGCGATCAGCGCAGCGGCCGTGCTGGGGACGTTGGTTCTGTGCCTGGACCTGGGCCGGCTGTATATTGCTAAGAACGAGCTACAGAGCTTCGCCGATGCAGCCGCCATCGCCGCCGCCAACCGGCTGGACGGAACCACGGCCGGCATCGCCGCGGCCATCACCGAGGCGCAGACCAACGTAAATCGGTGGTCCTTCCAGAACAGCTCCGTGGGCACCGTGGTGGTCGATTTCTGCACGGCGCCCGGCGAAACGTTCGTCTCCAATCCGAATCCGGGGACAGGGTATGCATTCGTCCGGGTGCAGGCGGAAGGCAGCGTTACTGTCTACTTTGCCGGCCTGTTGCAGGGCACGGTCGGCTCACAGGTGGTGACGGCCACCGCCGTCGCCGGCCAGACCCTGCTCACCACCCTGGGCGACGGGGCTTTCCCTTACTCGCCCGATGCCCATGTTCCCAACCCGCTGCCCACAGATCCGACAGGGAATTTTGGGTTCATCAAGGGTGAGCTATACACGCTGCGCTGGGACTCGGTGGGCCAAGGCAAGAAAGGGATGCTGACCAACCTGAGCGGCACCCAGGTGTGGGGCTGCGAGGGAGACACCAGCACCCCGGGCTTCATCCCCGGCGCCGACAACGCCGGCCAGCGCGGCTATATCGACTTGCTGGGGGGAGGTGGGGGAGGGGGCGCTTCTTTCATTCGGGACGCCATCCTCGGCAATATCCAGATCCCGACTCCCATCTCGGTGGGGCAGACTATCGACAAC
The DNA here is from genome assembly GCA_016201195.1 of Acidobacteriota bacterium. Taxonomy (GTDB): domain Bacteria; phylum Acidobacteriota; class Terriglobia; order Bryobacterales; family JACQDG01; genus JACQDI01. The sequence continues at coordinate 9,921 of JACQDI010000289.1, forward strand.
GCGAATGGAGCGAAGCAGTCCGAAACGTTCGCGCTCGACGACCGTGTGGCTCAGGACACCAACCCGAGCACCGACACCTATTACACCGCCCCGGCGAGTGGGGTAGGATTGGAGCCGCCCGGGCGCACCTACTACGCCATTGACCCGCCCGGAGTGCCGCCTCCGAACCCGCCTCGGGGAAACGGCCGCCGCCTGGTCACCATGCCGGTCAACAATCCGACCAACAACGTCATCATCGGCTTCGCCCAGTTCTTTCTTCCTGTGAAACCGTGTGCGAACGGTAACTCGCAGCCGTGCTGCGCCGAGTACGTCGGCTCGGCGAGCATCCTGCCGGCGGCCGGCGGGGGAAGCAACGGCAGCGGCAGCCTGGGGCTTTACCGCATCAAGCTGTTCCAGTAGGAAGCTGTCAGCCCTCAGCTTCGGGCCATCAGCAGTCGCGCTGTGGGCTTGATACCGGATCGCTGTTAGCTGTTTTAGCTGGGGGCTCCCAGGCTTTCCGTGGTCAATGACACCGTGACGCTGGGCAGGGTCTTGGCGCCGGCGATCAGCGGGGTGAAGAAC
>JACQDI010000290.1 GCA_016201195.1 Acidobacteriota bacterium
GACTCGATGGCGTGATCCCGGTAGTTCAGGCCGATGAGGATGAACTTGGGAGGACGCGGCAGCGGGGCGTGAATCTTCACTGCGCTCAGCGGATGCACCGCCGAGGCCGGTGCTGTGGCGGCCAGCTTCCCGGCTGCCTGGCGCGCCCGCTCTCCGTCCTCGAGAAACGCCACCAGGTCCGGATAGCCCAGATCGATCACCTGGTTGCCGGAAACCAAACCCGCCCGTCGCCGATCACCCGCAGAAAAGGTCACCAAACGCATAAGGGGACATCATACAATAAGCGGGTGACCCTGGAAGACAAAATCGCGGTTGTACTCGGGGGCGCCAGCGGGATCGGGAAGGCCATCGCACTGGAATACGCCCGCAACGGGGCGAATGTGATCGTGAGCAGCCGCCGACTGGATATGGTCGAGCAGGTGGCAAGCGAACTGAAGGGGCTCGGTTCGAGGACCCTGTGCCGGGCCTCGGACGTTACGGATCGTGCCTCGCTCGAGGCATTGTGCGACGCGGTGGTGAAGGAGTTCGGGCGAGTCGACATCCTGGCGGTCACCTCCGGCATTTTGATCAAGGTTGCCTCGGCCGACATGGGCGAGGAAGACTGGCTGCGGGTCATCGACACCAACCTGAACGGGACGTTCCGCGCCAACCAGGTCTTCGGACGGCAGATGATCCGGCAGCAGAAGGGTGCGATTTTAAATACCGGATCGATGACCAGCTTTGTCGCCTTTTCGGAGGTCGCCGCCTACAATGCCAGCAAGTCCGGCGTGCGGATGCTCACCGAGACGCTGGCCGTGGAGTGGGCCAGGCACAACATCCGGGTGAACGCCATCGCTCCGGGGGTCTTCCGAACGCCGCTGAACACCCGCGTCCTGGACATCCCGGAGCGCCTGGAAGCGATCATCCGCCGGACGCCGATGGGGCGCATCGGCAACCTCGACGAGTTGGTGGGCGCCGCCGTGTTCCTGGTGTCCGACGCGGCCAGCTTCATCACCGGCGTCACCCTGCCGGTGGACGGAGGCTTCCTGGCAAAAGGGATCTAAATTTTCCCCCATTTGGCCCGCGCTCGTGCTAGGATGGGTACTGGCCGGCCGAGGAATCCCGCCACTATCCTGTACTCCTTTGGCGCACGTAGCTGGGAGAGAGGTAAAGGCTTTACAACGGTTGGGTTGAAGGCGCCGGTTAGAATTGTGGAGTACGGGAGATCATGACAGTTTCTACTATTTTGTGGGCTTTACTGGCGACGGTTTGCCTGGCACAGCTTTCTACGTTTTGCACCACCATCTATCTTCACAGGGCGGTGACCCATCGGGGGCTGAAGCTGCACCCCGTCATCGCTTTCCTGATGCACCTGGAGTTGTTCCTGGCCACCGGCGTGGTGCCGCGCGAGTGGGCGGCGGTTCACCGCAAGCATCACCAGTTCTCCGACCAGGAAGGGGATCCGCACAGCCCTTACATCGAGGGCCTGTGGAAGGTTCTCTTCTTCAATTACGTGCTCTACAAGAAGGAAACCGGGAACCCGGAGACCATCAAGAAGTACACGCCGAACTGGACCAACGACCTGATCGACCACATCCCTTTCCAAGGAAAGGTGGGGCCGATCGTGGGTGCGACCCTGCTGGCGCTGGCCTATGTATCGTTCACGGGCCTGGGTTTCTGGATGGCGGCCGTAGTGGGCGTGGCTAGCTGGTATCTGCACGCGGGCATCTATATCTTCCTGAACTCGATGATCAACAGCGTCTGCCATAAGATCGGCTACCGCAACTTCGACAACAAGGCCACCAACCTGCAATGGGTTGCCTGGATCACGGCCGGCGAGGGGCTGCACAACAACCACCACGAGTTCCCGACCTCGGCGCGGATGAAGGCCTTTGACTGGGAGTTCGACCCCGCCTGGCCCATCATCCGGCTGCTGGAAAAACTGGGGCTGGCTCAGTATCAGGAAAGCTCTCTGGCCAAGGCCGCCTGAGGAGCATTCCCATGAAAATCACGGTAAGCAACAACGGCCCGCTGCGGGTGGAGGGAGAGTTCACCCTCTGCGACGCGACCGGCAAGGCCTTCGGGCTGGGCGGGCGAGCGATGATCTCGTTGTGCCGCTGCGGCCATTCGGAAAACAAGCCCTTCTGCGACGGCAGCCACAAGCGGGTGGGTTTCCAGTCCGAAGTGCAGGCGCGCGATCTGCCCCCGCCGGCGCCGAAAGTTTAGTTGATGATTTTATGATTTGTGATTGACGATTGGCCGCGGCGGCGCGGGTTGGCTGGATAGTCAATGAAGCAATCGTCAGTCTGCAAGAGCCATCGCAACAGGAGTGGCGCCCACCATGAGAAACGAAGCCACGAAAGTAATCGAGGTCGTCCAGCCGAAGTTGTGGTGCCGACAAGAGCCGAAGTGGCGGTTCGTGGTAGCCGCCATTTTCGCCGCCAGTGCGCTTGCTGTCGCGCTTTTCGTCATTCTCTCGGGTGGATTTGAGGATGCGACCCAGAAATGGGCTTTTGGCGTACCGGGCATGGTTTTGGGAAACTGGCTGCCCCGTCACCGCCGGTGAGGGCGCTGGCTAATCGCCGTGGGTCGCCGCGGCTAGCGGAGGAAGTTTGGCCGCGAGGTTCTGCAAGAACGGCATGACCAACTCCTTCATCCTGCCGCTGCCTTCATCCAGGGAGACGATGATTCGCCTTTGCTCGGTCTCCTTGATGGTCCACTCTGCCAGAGTCAGCGCGTTGTTGAACAACTCATGATAGGTCTTGATATCGCTCTTCGCCATCAGAACCTTCAGTTCCTGGACTTTGTCTTCGGGAAATTCCAGTTGGATCCTCATTGCCGCCTCCGGGAATTGTATCGGATGATTCCACTCATAGTTTAGTGTCTTCTGGGATCATTATATACTCAAAAATACATCATTCCAGACTATCCGTCCTCAGCTCATCTATATCGCATAGATAACAAATGACTTGGCGTTCTGGGAATTTTGAAGATACCGGTGAACGCTACTTCTCGAACACGGTGTCGACCGGCACCACGTCTACCGAGCTGACGTCCAGCTTATAGCTACCGACCAGCTTGTCCTCTTCCAGAACTTCTTTGGGCTTGGGCGAAACGTAGACGATGGTGGACAGCGCGCCGGACTGTATGGCGTCCTTCATGGCCTGGGCGTCCTTGGTGACCACGATAATATCGAGATTCGTGGGGTGCAGGTACTTCCGGATGGCGCCGTTGACGTCATCGAGCGTTAGGCGGGCGAGGGCCGTCTTCAGGTAGCCGTTGAACTCAGGGATGCCGTAATACTTGCTGTCGATGGCGTAGCCGAGCTGGGCGGTCTGGGTCTGCGTGAGCAGGTTGACGAACTTGGAGAGAAACTGCCGGGTGCTCTCGAAATCTTCTTTGGAAATGCCGCTGGCGACCAGCTTGTCCAGCTCGTAGAGGGCCGCTCGCAGGGCGAACATGCCGTTTTGCGGCTCGACCGGGCGGATCCAGATCTGGAAGATTTGCTGGCGGCGGGCCAGGTTGGGATCGGGCTCGAACTGGAACATGCCGCGCGGGAAATACTCGATGTAGGCGTAGTCGCCGTAGTTCAAGCCACGCAACTCCCGAAGCCGGTGGTAAAGATGGCCTTTGCTCGAACGATGCTGGCCGAGGTAGGACTGGGCCACGAGCAGCGCCGGCCACTCCGGCGAGGACCGGTTGATGGGGATGGGGAAGCCCATGGAGATGGCCGTGGCGCGGGTATTCTTCTCGATCAGCCGCACGCGCAGCTTCCGGGCCGGCTTGGGCTCAGGCAATTCCAGCCGTCGCGGCGCTCCGGCCGGCAGTTTCGAAAAATCGGCGGTAACCTTTTCCGCAAAGCCTTTCGGGAAGCCGCCGGTGAGGCCGATGACGAGGTTCGCGCGGGTGTAATTCTGCCGGTAGAAGGCCTTCAGGTCGTCGAGCGTCATGTGCTCGAGCGCTGAGACCGTCCCTATCGACCCATGGCCGTAGGGATGGCCTTCGTAGATGCGTTCGTAGAGGGCTTCCTTGCCCAGCTCCTCGTCGTTGTTGCCGCGCAGCTCGACCCGCAGATGGTTGATGGCGTCGGTCTTGAGGCGGCGGAAGTCATCCTCGCGCCAGCCGGGATCTAGCAGCATGGACCGCAGCAGGCCGTAGTACTTCTCCAGGTTGTCGATGTGAGTGGAGCCGTGAAAGACGGTCATCTCCTTGTCCACCTGGGAGGCGATGGAGGCGGCTATGGGAAACAGGGCGTGGACGATCTGGTCGTAGGGCACCTCGCGCGAGCCGCCCTGGGCGAGCATCGCCGCTGTCAGCGCAGCGGCTCCCGGCTTGCCGGCCGGGTCGGCGGCGGCTCCGGTCTTGAACAGGATCCGGAAGGTGACCAGGGGCGACTGAGAGGGTAAGGTGACGGTCTCGATCTGCTGGGCCTCCAGCGAAGCCAGCACGAGCAGCGCAAGGGCGCAGCGGCGGATCATCGGCTCTCTCCTGTGGACTGGGGCTTGTGACTGAGCGTAGCGATGGTGCGGCCTTGGGATACAAAATACTTTCGGGCCGCGGCCTGGATGTCCTCGGGAGTGAGCCTCCCGTAAAGGGCGTAGCGCTTGTTGATCGTTTCCGGCGTCCGGCGCAGGCCGACGAATGGAGCCAGCGTCTCAGCCACCCGGGCGGTGCTGTTCATGCCCAGGGCAAACTCGTAGCGCAGGTGCGACTTGACCTCCTCCAGCTTCGCCGCGTCCATGGGCTTGGATCGCAGCGCCTCGTAGGCTTCCAGGATCTGCCGCTGTACGTCGTCCACGTCCTTCGGGTTTTTCACCCGGGCGATAACGGTGAACAGGTACGGATCCAGGTGGTCGCTGTTGTCGCCGGACAGCACATCGACTTTCTGTTCCTCGATCACCAGCCTGCGATAGAGGTCCGAGTTTTCGGAGAACGCCTGGAACAGGGCAATGTCGAGGGCCGCCGAATCCTTGATCTCGTCATCGTAGGCGGGCGCCTTGAAGGAAACGGCCACGATCGGCAGCGTGGGCGTGGGCCAGTCGACCTTCGTGGTCTTGGGCTCGGTTTGGGGCGGCTCGGCGGGGATGTCGGCCTTGTAGCTGCCCCGTTTCCACGCCCCGAAGCGCTTCTTCACCAGCGCGAGCCCCGTCTTGCGGTCCACGTCGCCGGCCAGGCAAATGATCGTGTTCTCCGGGCGGTACCAGCGGTCAAAGAACTTCAGGCTGTACTCGTACTGGTTGGGCATGTCCTCCACGTCTTGGACGAAGCCCATGGTGGTGTGCTTGTAGGTATGGCGGACGAAGGCGGTCTCCTGGAGCGCCTCGTAGAGCTTGCGGAAGGGGTTCGAGTAGTTCTTGTTGTATTCGCCGAGCACGGCGCGGGTCTCGGTCTTGAAGGCAGCCTCGGGGAATTTCAGGTTCTGGAAGCGGTCGCCCTCGACGGTGAGGACCGAGTCGAGGTCTTCCTTCGAGAACACAGCATGGTAGACGGTGCGGTCGTCGGTGGTGTAGGCGTTGGTCTGGGCCCCGGCGGCCTGCATTACTGCCTCCCACTTCTCGGACGGGAATTTCTCGGTCCCGCGAAACATCAAGTGCTCGAACAAGTGCGCGAAGCCCGACTTGCCCGGCTCCACTTCGTTGCGCGAGCCGGTACGGACCACGACATAGAGGGCGACGATGTTGGGAAGACCGGTGGACACCGTCACCAGGCGCAACCCGTTGGGCAGGTCGTCGGTCGTGTATGGGAATGGGAAAATCTTGCCGGCGGCCTGGGTCGCCCCGGCCGCCAGGGCCGCCACGAGCAGAAAAACAGCCAAGAATCTTCGCATACCTTTTATTCCCTCGATTTTTCCAGGATAACATGCATATAGGGTAAGCCTCCGGCTTGCCCTTCAGGGAGGCTATGGGACGACACCGGGCTTTCATCGCACTACTGATTTCAGCCGGGATTCCGGCGCTGGCGCAGGACTTATTTGAGATTCAGGTATACGAGTATGAGACCGTGGATAAGGGCAAGTGGAACCTGGAGACCCACTTCAACCAGATCACCCACGGCACCAAGAGCTACGAAGGCGCCGTGGCCCCGACCAACGGGCAGTATCACTTGACCTGGGAGCTCACCCGCGGCATCACCCAGAACTTCGAGATGGCTGGCTACCTGGTGACGGCCGTGCGCGCAGGCGGCGGGTACGAATTTGCGGGATGGCGATTGCGGCCCCGGGTCCGGGCGCCGCAGCGCTGGAAGCTGCCAGTGGACCTTTCGCTCAGCTTCGAGTTGGGATTCCCGAGGCCGCAATACGAGGCCAATTCCCTGACCTTCGAGTTGCGTCCGATCGTCGAGAAGGAACTGCGGTGGATGCGGCTGTCGTTCAACCCGACTTTGGGCCGGGCGCTGCGCGGGCCCGACACCAAGGAGGGCTTCGAGTTCGAGCCCACCGCCAAGTTCGCCTACTTCATCAAGAAGAAGGACTGGTTCAACGTGGGCATGGAATACTACGGCGCGACCGGGCCGATCACCGGCTTCAACCGCCTCGGCGAGCAGATCCATATCCTGGTCCCCAGCGCCGACATTTTCTTCAACGAGCACGCCATGGTGAACCTCGGCGTCGGCTACGGGCTGACGCATACGGGCGAGCGGCTGATTCTGAAGATGCGGTTGGGGTACCGGTTTTAGGAGTCAGGAGACAGGAGTCAGAATATGAGACTTCGCTGGGTGGTAGTGGCGTTGTATGCGGTTGGGCAACTCGGGGCGCAGACGAATACGCGGCTGGAGTGGAGCCAGCCGTTTCCGCCCCACAAGGTGATTGGGAACGTCTACTACGTGGGCTCCTCCAGCCTGTCCTCGTTTCTGATCACCACGCCTGAGGGGCACATCCTGATCAACAGCAGTTTCGAGGAGACGGTGCCGGTGATCCGGGCGGGGGTGGAGAAGCTGGGGTTCCGCTTCGGCGACATCAAGATCCTGCTCGCCAGCCACGCCCACGGGGATCACGTGGCGGGACATGCGCTGGTAAGAGAGCTGACCGGCGCGCAAGTGATGGTCATGCAGGGTGATGATGACGTGATTCGCTCCAGCCGCGCCGGCAAGCCCTGCAAGGTGGACCGGGTGCTGCACGACGGCGACGAGGTGAAACTGGGCGGGGTGACCCTCACTGCCCGCCACACACCGGGGCACACCAAGGGCGCCACGACCTGGACGTTCACAGCCGAGGAAGGCGGCAGGCCCTACAAGGTGGTCGTGCACAGCAGCACCAGCGTGAACCCCGGATACCGGCTGGTCAACAACCGCGACTATCCGGAGATCGCCGCCAACTACCAGCGTTCGTTCCGGGTGCTGAAGGCGCTGGAGTGCGACGTGTTCCTGGCCCCGCACGGAGCCCAGTACGGCCTGGCGGAGAAGTTTCCGAAATTGGGGAGGGGCGCGTCGAATCCGTTTATCGACCCCGCAGGGTACCGCGCTTTCGTGGCTTCGCAGGAAGCCACGTTTCTGGAAAAACTCGCCGAGCAGAAACGGTAGCGCTCTACGCCACAATCGATCGGGGATGCCTGCGAATTTCTGCTACCCTACCACTATATGCGCCGGCTGCTCACACTTCTCTTGATCTTCACGGGGACGCTCGCTTCCCAACAAAAAATGGCCGAGCCGCGCTACACCGCCGACGGCCAGCTCCTTGCCCCAGAGAATTACCGGGAATGGGTCTTCATCGGCGCGAGCCTGGGGATGGACTACCGGGAAAACCAGCCCCCGCCCGCTGCCGGCGACGTAGGGACGTTCCACAATACCTTCATCCAGCCCGAAGCCTACCGGCAATATGTGGCGACCGGCACGTTCCCTGACAAGACCATGCTGGTGCTCGAAGTCGCCGTGCCCGGCGGAAAGGTTTCCATCAACAAGGCCGGCCACTTCGAGGACAAGCTGCGCGGCTTTGAGGTCGCGCTGAAGGACTCGAAGCGGTTCCCCGAAAAATGGGCCTACTTCAACTTCATCGGACAAGAAGGCAAGCCGCTGGCGCAGGCCAAGCCCTTCCCCAAGCAGGCCTGCTGGAGTTGCCACAACGAGCACGGCGCCGTCGATAACGTGTTCGTGCAGTTTTACCGCGTGCTGCGCGAGGAGCGCGAGAAAACCCAGGCCGCCGCGCGCAAATAACGACCACTGCAACGATGCGATACCGGAGTGCCCGCAGTGTGTCTGACCTTCTGGAACAACCCTGTAAGCACCACCGCCAGTTGAAGGTCCATCATCCGTTTAGCCGCCTGGCTTCCCTGGGAATTGCGCCGGAAAAAACGTTCGGCGGTGGGGTGCTCAGGCGAGGCCGGCCAGGAACTCCACGAAGGGTTTGAAGCACTGTGGACACAAGTCTGCGATATCCCGGTAACTGCACATGCTGAGAATCAAAGGCGCGTCCACCGTGTCTCGGTACCGCTTGTGATGCCTGGCGAAAAGCTCCTCTACGATACGCCTTGGTGGCCGGTCATGGTTCTGGTCCTCGACCGGCGTTTTCCACATCGTGTCCAGCGGCGAAGCACCAAGACGGCTCGTCAACCCGCTCTTGCACGCGAGCAAGAGCGCTTCGAGGTCATGCTTCAAACAAAACACCTTGAATCGTTCTGCTTGCGTAGCAAGGTATTCCGGCCTTTTGGCTCGGAAGGCATCGCCAAAGCTCCCGATGAGGCCACGGGCCAGTTCATCGAAATTCTCGTGCGGGAAAACCTTGTTCTTCGGATAGAGGTCGGGCATCGCAACCACGATCGCATGAGGATCGTTCAGAATGATGTTGACCGCCTTCTTGGGGACCTTAGTGAGTAGGGATGCCTTTCTGTCTCCGGCAGGAGTTTCGAAGAATTCAATTGCAACCCCTTCCTGGCGCTTCAATTCCAACAGGGGGCTCAACAGTGCGCTGAGAGCTGCCTTGTCGCTCGGACCCTCGACATAAACGATGACCTTCATGCCAGCCGTTCCAGCTCGTCCGTTCGGTGCATAATCTCGATTTCTTCAGGACCGAAATCAGCCAGGTTCTGCTGGAGCGCCTGTGAATCTCGAGGCTTTAAAAAGCTCGCTTCCCCGTTCGCCTTTCGCATGACCGCGATCCTGGAGATATCAAATTGCATGAGAAAGTAGGAGGCGTGAGTGGCCAGCAGAAGTTGAGTGCGATCGCTGGCCTTTTCGAACAGTCCGGCAAGTATTGGCAGCGTGCGCGGATGTACCCCCTGATCGGGCTCGTCAATGCAGATTAGGGAAGGTGGGTTTGGCTGGACGCAAAGGACTGCCCAACAGATGAATCTCAGTATTCCATCAGAGAGATCGGCTAGGCTCAGTTCCCGGTCGATGCCCTCCTCTAGCCAGAAGGCGATCACCTCTCCCGGTCCACCGCGCGCTTTTACCGTTAGGCCTTTGAAACCAGGGACAGCAGAACGAAGATGTTGTTGGAGTTCATCGAATATGGGCCGGTGCTCCGTCATAAGGTAATGCAACAGAGAACTGAGATTTCCAGCATCCTCATGCAGAACAGGCTCTTGCTCAATGGGAACGGATTTCCGAATCTTCTCGTTCGCGATGTCGAATGAGCTGTAAAACCGCCAACCGAGAATGTACTCCCGCAGATTATAGAGTGTTGTCATCGCGGGATTTGTGATCGTTCCAAGAGCCAGTTGGTTGGGACGTTTCAGAGAAATTTCCTCTCGTTTCAGTTTCTTGGATTCCGGGTCCTGGATTACTCCCTCTCGCTCCCGGATATTCATAAAGAGCAATGGTTTGTCGTATCTGGGACCAAGAGGTTTCGAGGTTGACACTCGCTCGAACGAGACGTGAGTCCGGCCGACGGGGCCCAGTAGCTCACCCTGGTACCGTGTGGGGACGGGATAACCCGTCGAGACATCGATACTCCACCAAAATCGGTCAGGCCCAGGTATGTGAAAAATCTGCTGTCCGATGGAACCGGAAACAATCTCGGGGGGAATGTCCTGGTAGAGGCTGTTTCTGAGGAACTTGAGAAATTCGAAGAGACTTGATTTTCCGGACCCATTTGCTCCTACCAAGACCTCGAGTGGCCCCAGGTAGGCCAAGAAGTCGTTAAACGGGCGGTATCCCTGTATCCTAACTGAGAGTAGCCTTGACTGCGGGTTCACTTATTTCCCCTTCGTGCGGCCAGATCGCGGACCGGCAAAGACCCTTATACCAAACCTGAAACTTCTAAAGGGAGATCCGACACGGCCGCGAGTTACAGTTCTTCTCACCCTAGGGTCTCTGCCAGGCTATCTTCCCATCGACAATCACCATCTCCGGCTCGATCGCCTTGATCTCGTCCTCTGGGCAGGTCAGGTAATCGCGATCGATCACCACCAAGTCGGCCAGCTTGCCCGTCTCGATCGAGCCGCGCTCCTGCTCGGCAAACTGCATGTAGGCGGCCCAGGTGGTGTGCGTCTTGAGGGCTTCCTCGCGGGTGATCTTCTGCTCGGGGTGGATCTCCGTTCCCTGGTCGGTCTTGCGCGCCACCGCGATCCACATCTGAAGGAAAGCATTGTAGGGATTGACCGCATGGTTCTTGTCGTAGCCGATCATGTGGTCGCTGCCCCCGGCTACGATCAGCCCGGCGTCGAGATACGCCCGCATGGGGTAAAAGTAGCGCATCCCTTCATCGCCGAACACGCGGGTCAGGCCCTCCCCGTCGTGGTAGAGCCACGCTGACTGCGCATCGATCAGAATACCCATCTTTTTGCAGCGAGCGATCGCTTCCGGGCTCTGGAAGCTGGCGTGCATCAGGTGGGAGCGGCTGGAGGCCATGGGACGGTCGGCGTCGGCGGCTTCAAAGGCGTCGAGCATGGCGTCGATCGCGCCGCCGCCCTGATCGTGCGCGGTGAGCTGCCAGCCACGGGCGTGACCGGC
>JACQDI010000281.1 GCA_016201195.1 Acidobacteriota bacterium
GAGGTGAGGTCGTTGGCGTAGCTCAGCATCTCGGCCATGGGGACCTGGGCCTTGATGATCTGGGTGTTGCCCTTCACGTCCATGCCGGCGATGCGACCGCGGCGGCTGTTCAGGTCGCCCATCACGTCGCCCGAGAACTCCATCGGCACGTGGATCTCGACGTTCATGATCGGCTCGAGCAGGGCCGGCCTGGCCTGCTCCATAGCCGCCTTGAAGGCCTTGCGGCCGGCGATCTTGAACGCCATTTCCGAGGAGTCTACCTCGTGGTACGATCCATCGTATAGGGTGACCTTGAAATCGACCACCGGGTAGCCGGCGAGATACCCGCGCTCGGCGGCCTCCAGGACGCCCTTCTCCACCGCCGGGATGAAATTCTTAGGGATGGAGCCGCCGAAAATATCGTTTTCAAACTCGAAATTGCCGCCCCGCGGCAGCGGCTCCATCTTGATCTTGCAGTCGCCGAACTGGCCGTGGCCTCCGGTCTGCTTCTTGTGCCGGCCCTGCACGTCGGCCCTCCCGCGAATCGTCTCGCGGTAGGGGATCTTGGGGGCCTTGAGGGTCACTTCCACGCCGTAGCGCTTCTTCAGCCGGCTGACGATGACCTCAATGTGCTGCTGCCCGGAGCCGGCCAGCAGGAACTCCTTGGTCTGCGGGTCGCGGTAGAAGCGCAGCGACTGGTCCTCCTCGAGGATCCGGTGAATGGCCGCGCTCATGCGGTCCTCGTCCTGGCGGGACTTGGGCTCGAGCGCGTAGGCGATCGCCGGCACGGGCAGCACAACCTTGGGAAACTCGACCGGGGAGGCTTTGTCGCCGAGCGAGTCGCCGGTCAGCGTCTCCTTCAGCTTGGCCACCGCGCCGATGTCCCCGGCGTGGATCTCGGTCACCGGGGTCACCGTCTTTCCAAACAGCACACCGATATGCGCGAACCGCTCGTTGGCGCTCTTGGTGTAGTTGTAGACGTTGGCGTCGTTCTTGAGCACCCCCGACATGATCTTGTAATAGGTGACGCGCCCGGCAAACGGGTCGGCGACGGTCTTGAACACGAACAGCGACAGCGGCTCGCTGTCGGACATCTTGCGCGGCCCAGCCGTTGGGCGGTCAACCGGCGCCGGCATGTTGGCCGCCAGGAAATTCAGCAGCAGGTCCGATCCCATGTTGCGGAGCGCCGCCGCGCACAGGACCGGCACCAGCCTGCGCTCCCGGACTGCGTCGCGCAACCCCTCGACCATGTGCTCGGGGGAAAGCGTCCCTTTGTCGAAAAACTCCTCCATCAGCGCGTCGTTGCCCTCCGCGATCATCTCGATGAGCGCCTCGTGGGCTTTCTGAGCCGCTTCCGCCAAGTCTCCCGGAATCGGTCCTTCGCTCCCCTTCCCGTTACCATCCGCCTGGTAGGTATAGGCCTTCATCGCCACCAGGTCGGCCACTCCCTTGAAGTCCCGCTCGGAACCGATGGGCAACTGCACGGGAACCGCCGTGCGCCCAAAGACCTCCTGAATGCTGGCCATCGCCCGCTCGAAGCTGGCCCGCTCGCGGTCGAGCTTATTGACCACGATCGCCCGCGAAAGCTGGAACTCGTCGGCGTAGGCCCATACCTTCTCGGTCTGCACCTCCACGCCTCCCACCGCGTCCACCACCACCAGCGCCGAATCGGCGGCGATCAGCGCGCTCTTGGCGTCATGAATGAAGATGTTGTAGCCAGGCGCGTCGATCAAGTTCAGCTTGACCTTGTTCCACTCCAGAAACGCCAGCGCCGAGGAGATGGTGATCTTGCGCGCCTGCTCTTCCTCGTCGAAATCGGTGACCGTGTTGCCCTCATCCACCCGCGTCAGCCGGTTGGTCGCCCCGCCGGTGTAGAGAAACGCCGCCACCAGAGTCGTCTTGCCGCAGTCGCCATGACCGACCACGCCGATATTGCGAACATCCTTGCCTTCGTAGACTTTCATAACCGTTCAGGGGGAGTAAAGAATAGCTTAGCGCAAACCGAGCATGGTACCACAGGCCAAACAGCCGGCGACTTTTGCAGGTCTGGATTTTCGGTAGTGAGCTTGAATTCAGCAGTGCCACAATTTCTTCAACCGACCACACGTAATCTGTTACACGAGCTTCCACGGCGTCGTGGGATTCTCGCCTTTGTCCGGGTTCTCCAGCGGCGTTCCGGCCAGGTGCTCTCCGATGGCCTTCTCGACCACGGAGCGGGCGATGGTGAGTCGCAGGCTTTGCTTGAGCGGGAAGCATGATATGATCACGGCGCGAAAGGGAGCGTAAAGCCATGATACCGATCCGCCCTATAGTGCTAGTTGGATTGCTGGCTGCAAGTCTCCTCGCTCAAGCCCCCGGGCGCAAGCGGAGGTTCCCACCTGACATTGTTTCACCCGAAGCGCTCGCAGAGCGGGACGCGCTGCGCGTCGATCCACAGCATTGCCGCCTGGATTTCGAAAACGAGCGAGTACGCGTATTGCGATTCATGTTGAAGGCCGGCGAGACCGTACCCATGCACGACGAGAAGGATGCGTTACTGGTGTGCGTGACAAAGTGCCAGGTGCGCCTGACGCGCTCTGATGGGAGCAAAGGAGACGTTCACATGGAAGCGGGTGGGACGCGATGGATCTTTGCCGGTAGGCGATCAGAGAGTAACGTCGGCGCCCAGCCAGTCGAACTGCTCTTCATTGAAATGAAAGCGCCGCCGGGTTCAACTAACGAGGTTTGACATGGAAAAGACTCACTATTGACCTCCCCTGTGACTTTACCGATACTTAGGCTACGGAATCAGGGACGAGAGGATTCATTTGTTAAAGCCGTATTAGTGAGGAGCACGAGGGGGGAGAAACATGACTGGGAAGAGGATTCTGTCAATCATGGGAGCAGTCCTGCTTTTGGCTGCGGGGTTGCTCGCTCAGGTGACTCTGTCAACGGTTCGCGGAACGGTGGCCGACCAGTCCGGAGGGGTTTTGCCGGGTGCGGAGGTAACGCTGGTCGACCGGGCCACCAACGTCGTAGCTCGAACGCTCGAATCGGCCGCGGACGGGAGCTTCGAGATCCCCGACGTCAGATCGGGCAATTACCGCCTGACGGTGACCCTCCGGGGCTTCAAGACCTTCGTCGCCGACGAAATCCGGCTGGAGGCAGGTCAGATTCGCCGCATTCAGGTAAAGCTCGATATCGGAGACGTTGCGGATGAGGTCACGGTGACGGCCGGGGCCGCGGTGATCACCACCGATACCGCCACCATTGCCAACGCCATTCCCAACATCAAGATCAAGGATAGCCCGCTCAACAATAGCTACCCCAAACCCTGGACCTTCATGATTCTGCTGCCCGGGGTTCAGGCGCAGGGAGGAAACGCGCAGATTGCGGGCCAGCCGAATACCCAGGTGTCCCATGGCTTTGACGGCGTGGAGAACGACCGCAACGGGAACCAGATGAACAATGTCTACTTCTTTGAGGAACTGACGGTCGGCTCGGTCAACGCCGGCGCCGATCAGTCGCGGGTCGCCAACTACCAGTTGACCTCCAAGCGAGGCACCGACCAGTTCCACGGATCGCTTCTCTACCGCCACTTCAACTCCGGCCTGGAGGCTCGCCTGTTTTTCGATCCCAAGAGGACCCCTTTCCTGCAGCACGAGTGGCAGGTGGAAGCGGCTGGCCCTATTATCAGGGACAAGACGTTCTTCTATGCCTCCTGGTTTGCGCAGAGGCTGCCGCTCGGATCGTACCGGATCGCCAACGTCCCCAGCGTGCAGATGAGGCAGGGCGACTTCTCTCAGATCACCGCGGCCATCAGAGATCCCCTGACCGGGCAGCCGTTTCCGGACAAGAGAATCCCGGTCCAGAGGATTAACCCGGTTTCTCAGAAGGTCCGGGACATGTTTATTCCGGAGCCGAATCTGGGCGCTCCCGGCGCCTTGACCAACAACCTCGGCTTCGCCCACGATTACCCCGACGATCTGTACAAGGGAGACTGGCCCTTCGTCCGGATCGACCACAACCTGTCAAGCAAGAACACGCTTTACGGGCGGTTCACGCAGCGAAAAACTCCCTATGTGCTGAGCGGGAACCTGCCGGGTTTTGAATGGACCCGGACGCGCGACCACCAGCAGACCGTCATCTCCGACACGCACATCTTCACCCCCACACTGGTAAACACCTTCCGGTTCGGGTGGGCTCCCGACAAGATCGTCGATGGAGAGGAGGTGGACGGACGCGCACCCAGGAAGGCGGACGAAGTAGTCCGAGCGATCGGCCTTCAGGGAGTCAATCGGCAGAACCTGAGCACCATGGGTTTTCCGACCATCAGCATCACCGGATTCACCGCGTTGGACGTGACCAATGGAGGAGTCGCCGCCGACGACCACACGTTCACCTACGACGAGAGCCTGACGTGGGTAAATGGCCGGCATATCTGGAAGTTTGGCGGCGTGCTCAGAAGGTTCAGCGCGTTCACCTCGAAGATCCCCAACAGCAACTATGGCAACTTCACCTTCAATGGCGTCATGACGGGTCATGCCTA
>JACQDI010000282.1 GCA_016201195.1 Acidobacteriota bacterium
GGTTACGGCGCATGAGCTGATGCATGCTCTGCTGCGAACCACCGACCATCACTCCACGGACTGCATGCGCCCGTTCTTGCGCGCCTCGGACCTGCTATCGGAAGCGCGCCTCACGCCAACCGAAATTGCCGCTCTGCGCCTCGTGGGTCGCGCGAGCTCGAGCCTGACGCTCGCCCAAGGCGCGCGCCGGGGGATTCTCGACCCGTAAAAAAAAGACCCACCCGGGGCAGCCACCCCGGGCGGGCTGGGAAAACACGACGCACCGGAGTGCGCGGTTTCCGACCGCCTCATTCTACCGCAATCTCCAGGTGTCACACCCCCCACGGGAGGACTACATGACAACTCGGATTCTTCTCTTCTTATTACTCAGCTTCTTACCCGGCGGGGCGCCGGCAGCACCGGCGGGTCCCCTTCCCTTGGAACTGCGACCGCCTACGGTCGGCGTGATGTTGAAGTTCGATCGCCAGCCGGCGCCGGCCTTTCTCAAGCAACTGCAGAAGGATGTGGCCGCCATCCTCCGTCCCACGGGGCTGGACCTGCACTGGGAGATGGTGGGCGCCGGGCATCATCCCGGCGCCTATGACCGGGTCGTGGTGCTGGAAATGCGCGGCTACTGCAGCGGGCTGCGGTCTCTGAATGGGGAACCCCCTCCGGAGGGCGGCCTGCCGCTCGGCTGGACGCTGATCAACAACGGAGAAGTGATTCCCTACGCCATTGTGGACTGTGACCAGATGGCTCGGGCGCTGGCCCAGCCGCAGCTCCGCATCCAGAGCCGCCAGTTGCTGCCCAGCCTGTATAGCCGGCTCGCCAGCCGCGTGGTGGCGCATGAGCTGATGCATACCCTGTTGCGCAGCGCCGACCACCACGACAGCGACTGCACCCGCTCGCCGTTACGCGCCGTCGACCTAACCCGTGAGGTCCGGCTCAGGCCGAACGAGGTGGCTGCCCTGCGCGAGATCGGGAGACCCTCCGGTACCGCGCTGGCCCACGTTCCGTGAAGCGGATCGTGGAACGTGGACCGTAGATCGTGGGCCCGCCATCCACGGTCCACGATCCCATCACATCCTGGCCCTCTGGCTTACCACTTGAAGCTGCGGAGTCACCTCGATCTCGACCGAGCACTCCTTGCCTTCCCCGGCCGGGCTGTAGAAGCGCAGGTCGCGGATGCGAACCAGCATGCCGCGGTCGCCGCGTTCCAGCGAGTATTGGGGAAACTGCGCCAGCTCGAGAAACGCCTGGCCGAGGGGGGTGTCCGCGGCGGTTTCGAAGGCGCGGTTGGGCTGCGGTTTCCGGTAGCGCAAAGAAACCCCGTAGCCCCAGGGCGTGATCTCGTCGATGGTGTAGGCGTTGCCTGCGTCGGCGACGGCGTACCAAGTAAGCGGACTGAGGGCAGAGGGCACGAGCGTGCCCGTAGCGCGGCCTTCCAGCAGCCCCATCGCCGCCACACGGGCCGCCACCAGAAGCACTACTCCGGCCAGGCCCACCCGAGCCGCGGGCTGTGGCGAATAGGGGTGCGCTCCCATGTCCCGGCTCACCAGGTTCAACAGGCGCGGTCCGACGAGCATGAGGCCCAGCCAGCCCAGAGTTAGCAGGTCATACCGAGCCACCAGCCGCCAACCGTAAAACTGCGACGCAATCGGCCAAAACAGCCGAACCCCGGGTCCGCTCACCAGGTCGAACGCCAGGTGCGACCCCAGGCCCAGCGCGGCGAGGATCGCGGCAGCCTTGCGATCCCGCAGCCAGCGGGCCAGCAGCATCCAAAGCAGCAGACCCCACACCGGCGCCGTCACCAGGGAATGGGTCGCGCCGTAGATGACCTTCACGCCTGCCGCCGTGCTGCCCAGCGAAACCGCGCGCTCCAACTCGGGCAGGTTGGCCGCGGCCACCAGTCCCACGACGCCCCGGCGGCCCCATCGCCCATAGCCGGCCATCCCGATCGTGACTGCCACCACGGTGTGGGTCAATACGTCCATATTTGTGGAGGTCCGTCCGCTCCGGCTATACTATAGAGGATGGCGGTAAAATAGGACCGCAAGTTTCCGGCCGCCGGGGGGACATTTAAGGAATGCACACCACAATCGGCAGGAACGCCGCAGCGTACTTGCTGCTGTCGGCGAGCCTGGTCTTCGCCCAAACGTCCCCGGCCGCCGGCCAGAAGCAGCCCGACCGCGGCGCGGCCTATTACCACTTCTCGATGGCGCACCTCTACGAGCAGCTCGCCCGCGAGTACCGCAGCACCGATTACCTCAACAAGGCCATCGAGGAGTACAAGGCCGCCATCCAGGCCGACCCCACTTCGGAATACCTGAGTTCGGAGCTGGTGGACCTGTATGCCCAGGCCGGACGCCTCAACGACGCGGTCACCGAAGCCGACGCCATTTTGCAGCGCGAGCCCAACAACGTGCAAATGCGCCGCGTGCTGGGCCGCATCTACCGCGGCTACCTGGCCGACCCCGGGCAGAGCCGCCTGAATGAGGACCTGCTGCGCCGCGCCATCGAGCAGTATGAAAAGATCGTCGAGCTGGACCCCAAGGACGCGGAGAGCTACCTGCACCTGGGAAACCTGTACCGCGTCGGCCACGACTCGGTGAAGGCCGAGAAGGCCCTGAAGAGGGCGCTCGAGATCGACCCCAACTCGGAAGAGGCGCTCACCGGCCTGGCCTCGCTCTACTCCGAGCTCGGGGACACGGCGGGAGCCATCGATATGCTCTCGCGGGTCAGCCAGAAGCGTCCCAACTCGCGGATCCTGGCTGCCCTGGGCGCTGCCTATGAGCAGTCCAGCCAGCACGACAAGGCCATCGAAGTGCTGGAGAAGGCCGTCCAGATGGACCGCACCAATCTGGACGCACGCCGGTCGCTGGCCCGCAACCTGCTGCTGGCCGAGCAGTATGACAAGGCGCTGGCCCAGTACCAGGCGCTGGCCCAGGCCGACCCGCAGGACCCGCAGAACTATCTGCGTCTGGCCCAGATCTACCGCCAGAAGCGCGCCTTCGACAAGGCCCGCGCCAACCTCCAGAAGGCCGCCGCCCTGGCCCCGTCCGAGATGATGGAGATCCCCTATAACGAAGTGCTGCTGCTCGAAAGCGAGGGCAAGCTGGACCAGGCGGCAGCCGCCATGCAGAAGGTGCTCGATGGGACGGCCAAGGCTGGCCAGGCCGATTACACCGCGCGCGAGCGCTCGAACCGCGCCTTCTTCCTGGAAAAGCTGGGCCTGCTGGAGCGAAGCCGCGAGAATGCCGCCGCCGCGGAAAAGGCGTTCCGCGCCATGATGGAGGTCGATCCGGACAGCGGCCCCCGGGCCAGCGTTCAGATCGTCGAAACCTACCGCTTCGCCCGGGACTACAGCCGGGCGCTCAAGGAATCCGAGGCGGCCCTCAAGAAATATCCTCAGGACCGCTCGGTAGCCGTGGTGCGCGCCTCGGTGCTGGCCGATAGCGGAGAAGCCAAGCAGGGAGCGCAGATCATCCGCGGCCTGATGAAAAACACCGCCGCCGACCGCGACCTGCTGCTCGCCCTGGTCCAGGTGCTCGAAAAGGGCAAGCTCTATGACGAGGCCCAGGAGACGGTCGAGAAAGTAAAAAGCTACGCCGAGACCAAGGAGCAGAAGCGTGCCGCGTACTTCAGCTACGGCTCCCTGCTCGAGCGCCAGAAAAAGTACGACGAGGCCGAAAAACAGTTCCGGCTGGCGCTGGAGATCGACCCCAACGACGCTTCCGCGCTGAACTATCTCGGTTACATGCTCGCCGACCGCAACGTCCGGCTCGACGAGGCCTATAACCTGGTCCACAAGGCGCTCGAGCTCGACCCCGACAACGGCGCCTACCTGGATAGCCTGGGATGGGTCTACTACCGCCAGAACAAGCTGGACCTGGCCGAGGAGCTGCTGCTGCGCGCGCTGCAGAAGACCGCGCGCGACCCCACCGTCCACGACCACCTGGGCGACGTTTACTTCAAGCAGGGCAAGCTGCGCCAGGCCCACGACCAGTGGCAGCAGTCACTGCGCGAGTGGGACCAGAGCGCCAAGGCCGAAATCATCCCCGAGGACGTGGCCGCCATCCGCAAAAAGGTCGACAACGTCAAGTTCCGGCTGGCCCAGGAGCAAAGCGCCAACAAGCAGCGGTAGGGAGGTCTCCCTGGCATCCCTGGGTCGGAGCCGGTTTCCCGGACCGGTAACACGGTATCATGTGAAGGCGAATGGCGACCATCGCCAACATTCGCCAGAAGATCCTCCCAGGGAACTCTCCAGCAAATTTGCAGGACTTTTCCGGCGCTGAGTCGAAGGCCGTCACTGTAATCTGCGAGGCTCAACCAGAGTAATCCACTTTCAAAAGCCGGGCCGCTTCGTGCAGGCGCCGGTCGAACGTCCACAGCCGGCAACCCGTGATCAGGGCGGAAGCCAGAAGGTGAACGTCGACCCAGCCAATCCCCCGGCCCCAAAGTCGCCGCTCGTTCACCATCTGCAGAGCTTCCTTGTGGCCGGCCACTAGCGCCGCGGGAAGCTTCTGCAGCGACCCGAGAAACCGGTCGCGGTCGCGCAGGTTCCCGCAGGCGATTTCCCCGACCACAAATGGATGGGTCAGGATACGGAGCTCCAGCAAGAGCTCCCGCAGCCGCAAGTTCGAGGTGCGGAGGTGGTTCATCCACACCGAGCTGTCGGCGAGAATCACCGCAGCGGCCTCGGCCGCCTTCTGGGAGCCGGGCGAAAATCGGGTTGCGATCCCCCCAGCGCCGCCAGCCGGCGCGCACTCTCCTGGGCGATCAGCGCCTGCAGCCCGGCATGGAGCAACGCGGTTTTCTCCCGGATTCCGGTGAGCTGCCGGGCATCTTCGACCAGTTCCTCGTTGAGATTGACCGTGGTCCTCATATGCACCATTATGCACGATTTATGCATATCAGTCAAGCTGCTGGTTCGGTGGGCCAGAGTCAAGGCCGAGATCGCTTCCGGGGTCCGTGTATCCGGGGACTTGAGATGCCCGGCCGTTGTCCGGTTTGCCGTTTTATACCGTCTCGCACGGAGCCGCGCGCGATCATAGAGCAGGCTCCACGATAGCTCCGAGTGGGCGACGATTCGTCCAGAATCGGTGTGGCGCGACAAGTCTGGCCAGCCACTTCAACGGCTAGGGCGTTTCCGAGGAAGTGGCAATCCGCCAACATGCCCTACCAAGACGGCTGTCAGACATGACGATGCTTACATTGAGCCGGAACGGCGGATTGAGGGTCAGCTACAGACCGAGCGAAGGTTGAGAAGAACGCGACGACACCCCCTTAATTTAACATCCCCCCTTAACATCATTGACACGCTAAGATTTTGGCGCTAGGATTCTGCCTATGCATGTATCGATCTCGTTCCCTGCGATTTTTCTGTCGGTTGCCGCCCTCGCCTTTGGCCAATCTCAGACCAAGCGTTATCTGTACTTCAGCACGCCCGATGCATCTCAGGAGGAAGGCCGGTCCGGCAACGGCATTCTGATTTTCGATATCGACAACGGGCACAAGCTTGTACGGCGGATTGATGTCCCAATCTTTAAGGAAGGCATTCGCGGTTTCGCCGGAAGCCTCAAGACACGTCGTGTCTATTACTCCACGAGCAATCGCCGATTGGGATGCTTCGATCTGGAAGCTGAAAAGGTCGTCTGGGAAAAAACTTATGAAGCGGGCTGTGATCGATCGTCGATCACTCAGGATGGCAAGAAGATCTATGTACCCACCGGATGGTGGTATTCCGGGGACGATAGTGGTTTTCTGGTCGTCAATGCGGACAACGGCGAGCTTATAAAACGGATTCGTGTCGGCCCCCAAGCCCACAACAGCATCGTGAGCCTTGACGGGCGGTTTGTATATCTTTGCACGAGCACGATGTTGACAGTCTTTGATACGCGCGATGAAAGCGTGATCCGCCAGATCAAGGACGTCGGCGAACGCGGGATATTCCCCTACACTATGGATAGCCGCAACCGCATCGCCTATGTGTGCCTCGGGAATCATGTGGGCTTTGATGTTGTGGATCTTCAACAGGGAAAGGTTCTGCACCGTGTCTATGCAGGAGAAGAACGTATTCCCCATCGGACGCACGGAGCAGCTCTCACGCCCGATGAAAAGGAATTATGGATCAGCGATCAAGTCGGCAAGAAGTTGTTCTATTATGACGCCACCAAAATGCCTCCAGAGCCCAAAGGCCACGTCGAGTTGTCTCAAGGAGGTCATGGGTGGGTGACCTTCAGCCTGGATGGCCGGTACGCATGGTCCCATACGCCCGACATCTTTGACGTGAAAACGAAAAAGCTGGTCGCCACCTTCAAGGATGAAACCGGCAAACCGGTGAGCAGTTCCAAGTATATTGAAGTTCATTTCCGCGACGGCAAAGTTGTGGAGATGGGAAATGAGTTTGGGCTGGGACGCAAGTAGAAC
>JACQDI010000154.1 GCA_016201195.1 Acidobacteriota bacterium
CGCAGCGCGGGCTCGATGGTGAAGACCATGCCCGGGCGCAGGGTCTGGGCCTGCGGGCCGGCGTCGTGCGTAGCCTTACCCCAGCCGGCCCGTGGTCTTCTCATAGCCGGCCACGAACTTACGCGCCGCCCGCTCATATGCGGGCTTAAGAAGCGCGTCTGCCCGAGGGTCTCGCCAAAAACTAGTGGAACCCCACAGGCTTCGCTCGGTCTTCCGCCGGGTGTGAGATAAGCGCTTTACCGGATTGCTGGTTTGTGAATCAGGCTCGATCCTGGGATTGAAGAGCGACTCGCTCGCTTTTTTATGAATCCCTGGCTGGCCGCCACAGCGCGCATCCTATCCGGCTCCATACTGGTGTATGCGGCCTTCGTGACCAGCCTTTCCTACATGGTGGGGTAGTCGCAAAGATCGAAAAAACCCTGGTGAGCGCGGCAGGAATCGAACCTGCAACCTAGTGATTAAGAGTCACTTGCTCTGCCAATTGAGCTACGCGCCCGGAGCTTTTATCATAACATGGGCGCTCTACGCGCGCAGCCGTCGCGCGACGACTTCGGCGATGTCGAGCACCGCCACGTCATCGCGGCCGGCGTGGGCGGCGGCGTCCTTGAGCATGATCGGGCAGTAGGGACAGGCCACGGCCACGGTGGACACTCCGGCCTTGAGCACCTCGGCGAAGCGGCGATGGTTGACGCGCGTCTCCTCGGCGCCCCGCACGTCTTCGGCGATGAAGAGTTGCGCACCGCCGGCGCCGCAGCAGAAGGCCCGCTTGCCGTGGTGCTCCATCTCGCGGACGGTGGCCCCGTGGTAGGTCAGCGTCTCCCGCGCCGGCTCCAGGTCGAGCTTCGGCAGCAGACGGGCCAGCAGCTCCGAGTGATGCGCGACGCGCACGCCGAGCTGCTCGTATTCCGGGATCTGGCGGTAATCGACGTCGAACATCCGCGTGCAGTGGGGGTCGCAGGTGACCAGGTTCTTCACCTTCTTCTCGCCGAACGCCTCTACAAGTTTCTCGGAAAGTTGCAGGTAGAGGTACTCGTTGCCGGCGCGGCGGCCGGGCTCGCCACAGCAGGTCTCCTGGGCGAGCACGCCCCAGGAGACGCTGGCGGCGTCGAGGATCCGTTTCATCGCTCGGGCCACGTCCTGGCCGTGGGCATCGTAGCTCGCCCCGCAGCCGAGCCACAGCAACCACTCCTGGCTGCCGTCAAAGAGCGGAAACCTTTCCGTCTCGAGGAGCTTGCGGCGCGTCTCGTGCGACACTCCCCACGGATTGTGGGGCGCACGCTCCATGGTATTGAACAGGTCGCCAAGCTTTTCGCGGGTGGTGCGGCCCTCGCTGACCAAGCCGCGGCGCAGGTCGAGGATCTTGCTGCCCACGTGCTCGATGCCTACCGGGCAGGCTTGCTCGCAGGCGCCGCAGGAGAGGCACTGGAACAGGTCATCCTCGGTGACCCACGCCGTGCGGCCGGCCACTTCCTCGATCGTGCCGGCGATCAGCGAGCCGCCCGCGAGCAGCCCTCGCTGCATCTGGAGGATCACTTCCTTGGGGTTGAGCGACTGGCCGGTGACGTTGGCCGGGCAAACCTGGGTGCAGCGGCCGCACTCGACGCAGGCATGCAGGTCGAGCAGATCCTTCGGCGCGAGATCGGTGAAGCGCACCATGCCCAGATCGTCGTCGTCGCCGGGACGCAGCGAGCGGATGCTACTCGTGACTGCCGGGCGGAAGAAGACAGTCACCGGCCCAAGCAGCAGGTGCAGGTGTTTGGATTGGGGGATCACCACCAGCATGCCCAGGAAGGCCAGCGTGTGGGCCCACCAGTTCACCTGCCAGGCCGGCGTCTTCCCTTCGAGCACGCGCCAGCCGAGCAGGTAGGACAGCATCAGTACGACAATGAGCCCAGCGACGATGCCGGAGGTGGCCGAGAACGGCCCCAGCACCTTGGGCCGCAGGACGAAGCGTCGGAAGCTCAGGCCCAGGATGCCCACCAGCACTGCAATGGCCCAGACGGCGGCGAAAGCCCCATACCAGCTCGTTTCCGGCTCGGCCGCGTCCAGCCCGCGGATACCGAGCGAAAGGTGCCGGAGGCTGACCCAGGCAAAGGCGAAGAACCCCCACATAACCAGCGCGTGGAGGATTCCGGCGACCGGGCGGTCACGGATCACCCGCGTTTGCAGGCCCACTTCCGCGAACACGCGCCACAGCCGGGCGCCGAGATGATCAAAGGGCAGGGAAGGGACCTTTTGGATTTTGAAATGCAGGCGACGGTAGACGGTTCGCGCGAAGACCCAGAGGCTCGCGGCAAACAGCAGCACAAACACAACCCGCGCAGCCATGCCGTTCACGTGGAGGCTTTGACGGCTTCGGTGAGCGCCGGGACAATATCAAACAGGTTGCCCACGATCCCGTAATCGGCAACCTCGAAGATGGGGGCGCTCGCATCCTTGTTGATGGCCACCACGGTCTTCGATCCCTTCATGCCCACCAGGTGCTGGATGGCCCCGGAGATGCCGACCGCGATGTACAGCTTGGGGGCGACGGTCTGGCCCGAGCTGCCCACCTGGCGCTCGAGGGGCAACCAACCGCTATCGCAGACGGGCCGTGACGCGCCCAACTCGGCGCCCAGCGCCTCGGCCAGTTGCTGCACCATGGGGAGATTTTCGGGATCCTTGATGCCGCGCCCCACCGAGAC
>JACQDI010000312.1 GCA_016201195.1 Acidobacteriota bacterium
CTCGGCACGCTGGGCAGCGGAAACCACTTCCTCGAGATCCAGTATGTCGAAAAAGTACACGACCAGGCGGCGGCGCGGGTGATGAACCTGGAGGAGGGGCACGTGGTCGTGCTGGCGCATTCCGGCTCGCGCGGCCTCGGCCACCAGGTTTGCACCGACTACCTGGCCCAGATGAACGCGGCGATGAAGAAGTACAACATCACGCTCCCCGACCGGCAGCTCGCCTGTGTCCCCACTCAGTCGCCGGAGGGGCAAGCCTACCTGGGAGCCATGCGCGCGGCGGCCAACTTCGCCTGGGCCAACCGCCAGGCCATCCTGCATTTCCTGCGGCAGGCGGTGCGGAAGCTCTTCGGCAAGGATACGCGACTGGACCTGGTCTACGACGTCTGCCACAACATCGCCAAGCACGAGCGGTACGAGGTGGACGGCAAGAAGCGCGACGTGCTGGTGCACCGCAAGGGAGCGACGCGCGCCTACCCGCCGGGGCACCGCGAGATTCCCGAGGCCTACCGGACGGTGGGCCAGCCGGTGCTGATCCCCGGCAGCATGGGCACCGCCTCCTGGGTGCTGGCCGGCGCCGACGGCGCCATGCGCGAAACCTTCGGTAGCGTCTGCCACGGGGCGGGCCGCCTGCTCAGCCGCACCGCCGCCAAGAAGGGCCGCGACGCCCGCCAGGTGCAGAAAAGCCTCGAAGAGCAGGGCATCCTGGTGCGCAGCGAGACGCGCGACGGCATCCTCGAGGAAATCCCCGAGGCGTACAAGAACGTGGACGAGGTGATCGAAGTGGTGGAGCAAGCCGGCTTGGCCCGCAAGGTAGCCCGGCTGCGGCCCATGGGTGTAATCAAAGGGTAGAATGCCACAGAGACACAGAGACACAGAGCATGCCTGATCCCAACTGTGCGCTGTGTGACGGCACCGGGTGGCGACCGGTCGAGCGGGGCGACGTTTCCGGCGTGGAGCGCTGCTCCTGCGAGCAGGTGGAGCGCCCGGCCCGGCTGCTCGAATCGGCGCGCATCCCGGCGCGCTTCGAGCGCGCCTCCTTCGAGAATTTCTCGCTGCCCCGCGACAACCCCCTGGCCAACGAGTCGCTGAGCAAGGCGATGCTCGACGCGCGGACGTTCGCCCGCCACTATCCTACGACCGACAGAGCCGGCCTGCTGTTCATGGGCGGGCCGGGGGTGGGCAAGACGCACCTGGCGGCAGCGACGCTGCGGGTGCTGCTCGATCGCGGCTTTGAAGGCATCTTCTTCGACTACCAGAACCTGCTCGAGCGCATCCGCTCCGGGTACGACCCGGCTTCGGGATCCGCCGCCCGCGAGGCCTACCAGGCGGCGCTCGACACCGAGGTCGTGCTGCTCGACGATCTGGGCGCCCACCGCGTCACCGAGTGGGTCGAGGACACCGTCTTCGCCGTCATCAACCACCGCTACAACGCCAGGAAGGCCACCATTGTAACTAGCAACCTGCCCGATCCCGACCTCGGCGACGCCGTCGCCCACAAAGATGCGGCTTCGGGGAAATATTCGGTTCGCGACACGCTGGCCGACCGCATCGGAGGCCGCGCGCGCTCCCGCCTGTTTGAAATGTGCAAGCTGGTGCGGATCACGGCTACCGAGGACTACCGGCTGCGGGGGCTGCGTTGAGCGCGAAGCTCTTCTCTCCTCTCTCTTCTCTCCTCTCTCTTCTGTTCCTGGTGTCCCCGGCGCTCTCCGCCGACCGACCAGTCTTCCTCTACAGCGCGACCTTCGATTACCGGGATCTTCCCAAAGACTTGTGGGCCGACCGGCTGGTGCAACTGAAGAGCATGGGCTTCAACGCCGTGCAGGCTGTGGGCGAGCAAGGCCGCGACCGGCTCGAGCTATTGCGCTTGACCCGGCAGCTTGGCTTGCAGGTCTTCGAGGATCCGGAAGGGAAGGCCGTGCCCTGGTTTCCCGCCGAGCCGAAAGGGCGACTGCTGGCTCCCGCCGACTTCACCGCCGTGCGGCGACTGCACCCGGTTTTGATTTCCCCGTTTGACGCCGGGTGGACTGCCGGCGACGACATTCGCGCCCGGCCTTCGGATCCCTCCAACTACCTACTCGCCACGCGCGAGCTGCTGGCCGCCGGGGTCAAGGCGCTGAACTGCGTGGCGGTGATCGAGGGGCGTAGTTTGGGAGAGCGCGAGGCCGCCCTGAGCCTGACCGGCGAGCCGCGGCCGCAAGCCGCCGTGATGAGCCGCAACGGAGCGCTGCTCTCCGGCTGCGGCCGCCTGCTGGCCACGATGCGGCCGGCGGACGGGGCTGGGGTGCGTTTGCACAAACCCTTCCCCCTGCTGCGGCTGACGGTGCTGGCCGCGCCCGGGCCGCGCGGCCCGTCCTTCCTTTCGGCGCTCAATTACAGCGAGAACCGTCCGGCGACCGGCCCGCTGGAGGCGGTCGATCCGCGCACCGGCAAGCCGGTCCAGCTCACCGGATTCAACCTGCCGCCCCGCCAGGCATTGCTGATGCCGTTGAGCCTGCCGCTGGCCCTGCCCGAGGTTTGCCCCAACTGCTCGGCCTTCGCGCCTGATGAGCGGCTGGTGTGGGCCACCGCCGAGCTGGTCTCCGCCACGTTCGAAAATGGGGTACTGGGCCTCGAGTTTGTGGCGCCGTCCGAAGGGGAGCTGGAGCTGGAGCTGGCCCGCCGGCCGCAAGGACCGCTGATCACCGGCGCGCGGCTCCGGCAATTCGACTGGGATGATAAAACGCGTCGCCTGCACTTGCATATTCCCGCCGGCAAGGCGCCGGACTTTCACACCCGGGTCGGCCTGGGCATCCAGCTCCCGGACACATCGGTTTTCCTGAAAGCGCCTCGCCGCTTCATCTTGGGCACGACCGCCCAGGTAACGGCCACGTTTTCCTCGCCCGAGCTGGCGGCGCGATCGCGGTTGCTGACGCCCGCGGGCTGGCGCGTTCAGGCAGAACCGGCGGAAACCGAAATCGACTACCGCCTCGAGGTTCCTTCCGACGCCGTGGCCGGGGACACGGTGAGGCTGGCCGTCCAGACCGACGGCCAGGTCGCGCAGTACGCCGCGGTTTCCATAGCGCCGCCCGTCTCGCTCCGGATCGAGCCCGAGGAAGCGCTGCATCCCCGCCGCGATGCGCGTCTCGCCATCCGCCCGCACCTGGCGACCGTGCTGCTGCCCGGCCACCGCTCCTATCGTGTGTTCCTCCAAAACCACTACGACGAGATCAAGACGTTCGAGCTATCAGCCGCGGGCGAGGGTCTCGAGATCTCTCCCGTCCGGCTGGAGCTGAGCGTGGGCGCCAACCTGGAGCGCGAGGTGGCGTTCGAGGTCACTGCCCACCAACCGGGTCTGTATCGCTGGAATCTTGAGGTCCGCGACGGGAACCGCAAGATCGAGACGCCGCTGCTGCTGGCCGCCCTGGGCGGCGAGGAGTCTCTGGCTTATGAATTAGATCTCGATCGCGACGGCTTCCCCGAGCTCATCCTCGAAAACGCGAAAGTGCGCGCCGTTTTTTCCCCACGGCACGGCGGGCGATCGACCGAGTTCCTGCTGAAGACACACGGGGTGAACGCCTTCACCGCCCGCGGCGCGCTCCAGGCCGGAGCCCCCATGGAAGGCCGCATCCTGGGTCCCGGGCGCATCGAGCTACGCGCCGCCGATTGCGTCCGCCGCATCTCGCTCGGCACGCAGGATTCGTTTTTCGAGGTCGAACAAAGCGGCGGCCCCGCCGAGTGGCTGATCTCGGCTTCCGCTGACCTGGAACCCACGGCGCGCTTCTCTATCCTCGCCCCCGACGCCAAGCTGATCACCGAGCGCAAGGCATTCTCTGTGCAGCACCGCCTGCGCCTCCCCGACGGCTCCCCCCGCCGGGCGAGGTTCTCAATCGAGCCGCAATAACTCCGCCGGCGACGGGTGATAATAGTCATGTTGAACAAGCCGACGGTCTTTCTTTGCCACGCTCCACAAGACCAGCAAGCGGTTCGCGAGTTGGCCGGCTTTCTGGAGTGCGGCGCGAACCTGGAACCGCTGATTGACGAGGGCGAGATCGGGCCGGGCGAGAACCTGATCTCAAAAGTCGCCTGCGGGCTGCAAGCCGACATCGTCCTTGCTGTTCTTTCAGCCGACTCGACGCCGCCGCGCTGGCCCCTGGAGGAGTGGACCGCCGCCTTCCATGTCGAGCCCCGGCGCCTCGGCGTTCAGGTGGCTAGTGTCCTGCTTGGCGACTGCCGGTTTCCTCCATTGCTCCGCCGGGATCGGTTTTTCGATCTCACCACCGACCGCCTGGGCGGTTTCCGGGCTATCAAACAATGGCTTCTGGCGCAGCGGCCCGCCCCGCGCGAGCTGTTCTTCGCACCCGCTCGGTTTACCCGGTTCGTGGGGCAAGAACACGAACTGGAAACTCTACGCCGCCGCCTTGGAGATGTTCCCGGTACCGCGGTTGTCTGTTCCTCTTCGCCGGGCGCGGGAAAGACCGTCCTGGCGTTGGAATTCACCTGGCGGTGCCGGGGCGATTTTGACGGCGTCTTCTGGGTGAATTGCGGGGGCTTGAGCCCGGCGCGAGTCGCGGGAAGCCTCGCCGCCCAGCTTGGTCTGCGTCTGGAGGGCGACACAGAAAGCAATCAGCGGGAACTGTGCCGCTTTTGTGCCGGGAGGCGCTGCCTGATTGTCTTCGACGACGTGCGGAACGATGCCGCCCAACCCTTGATTCCCGGTGGATCAGCTTCGGTCCTGATCACGACCGAGCGGCAAGACCTTCCATGGCCCGCTGTGCCGCTAGAGTCCCTGCCCGGGCGCCCATCACCAGTAGGGGAACTGGCTGCTACTGGAGGAGACCAACTACGGCTCCTGGCGGCCCTGTGCGCCGGGGCGCCGGCGGGATCGTCTCTGACTCTGGCCGCTCAAGCGGCTGGCATCGATGTTACCACCGCGCTCGACTTGGTCGGGGATCTGGAATCGCGGGGTCTGGTGACCCTGCTCGATGCGGAGCGCACAAGCTGCCGAGTCCCTGAGCTGGTGCGCCGGCAATTGCCGGAAACGCCGTCTTGCCGCCACGCGCAACTCGTCTCTCGCGACGCGCAGGCGGAGTTGCCGGAGTTGGAACAGGCCCTTCACTGGTCCCTCTCGCAGACTGCGGACCCCGAAGCCTGGAGCCTTGCCGGCGCCCTGGGACGCCGGGCGGTCAGTCTTACCACTCGACACGGCCGCCTGGCCGAAGCCGAGGAGTTGCTTCGAGCGCTGTTCCAGGCTGCCGAGCAACGCCAGGACCAACGGTTGCTGGC
>JACQDI010000313.1 GCA_016201195.1 Acidobacteriota bacterium
ACTACTTCTTGCCGCATTTCGCCGCCGTTCCCTTCTGCCTGCTGGCCTTCGACCTGGTGTTGACCAACCGCCTCCTGCCGGCGGCGCTCGCTGCCGCGACCGCCACCTGGATCCACATCCAGCTCGGCGCCCTCACCATGCTGGTTTTGGGCCTGGGCTTGTTGCTCGAATGGCGGTCCGTAGGCTGGCGGCGCATCCTTTCCACCGGCGGCGCCTATCTGGCCCTGGTTGCGCCGACGCTGGTCGCGCAGTGGCGCATCTATGTGATCAACCCGGCCTCGCTCTCGAACCGCGAGTTCCTCAACCTGCACGCCATCCTGCGCCAACCCCATCACCTGATCCCCTCTTCCTGGAGCGGGGCGGACTACGTTCGCTTCTTCCTGCTGCTCGCGATAGCAGTCCTCGCGGTTAGCTGGCGCGTCCCCTCGCACCGCACCGTCGTCACCTGGTGCGCCATCATCCTCGCCCTGTGCGTGGTGGGGACGGTCTTTGTCGAGTGGATCCCCGTCCGGCTGATCGTCAAGCTGCAGTTGTTCCGCCTCACCATCTTTGTGAAGTTCTTCGCCGTTGTCTTCGTCACCCGTTTCATCTTTGATACCCTCGACGAGGGGAGCACGCTCCAGAAGCTCTGCGCCCTGGCGATCCTGGCTATCCAGAATTTCGCCGCCGTGGCTCTGGCGGTCGCGTTGATCCTCGCCCTTCGCCGCAAGGAACGCTGGTTCCTGGGCTTGGGCGTGTTCGCGGCCGGAGCGGTCACCGGGCTGGTGATGGTGGCCGCCACCAGCGCCGGCATCCCCCGGCTGCGCGCCCTGGCCGTGGCGCCGAGCGGCGTCTGGATCGGGGTGGTCACCGTAGCCGCCCTCGCTGTCCTTTTCTGGCGCGCCCAGCGATTACTCCCGGCGGCCCTGCTCGCCCTGGTCCTAGCCGTGCGCATCGCAACCGGGCTGCCCTATTTCGGCTACGACCACCCTATCGTCGACGACTGGTACCGATTCTGCCGGCAAGTGCGGGCTCAGACCCCTCGCGACGCGCTCTTCATCACCCCGCCGTATCGCGAAGGCTTCGCCACCTTCGCCGAGCGCGCCGAGATCGCCGACTTCAAGTGCACTCCCTCGATCGAGCGCGACCTGGTTGAATGGAAGCGGCGCCTGGATGACCTGGCCGGCGCCCCCGTGCGATGCAGCGGCTGGCCCAACTGCGGCGACGTTCTCGCCGCCGGCTATCGGCGGCTGCGGGAGCACGAGTTCCTGGCCTTGGCCCGCCAATACGGCGCCCAATACGTGGTCGCCGACCACGGCGGGCAGCCGCTGGCCTTTCCCGAGGTGCTTCGCCTGGGCGCTTTCGTGCTTTACCGTGTGCCGCCGTAACCTGGTTCTGCTACACTGACGCCCATCAACTGAAAAGGAGATGATCCCCATGCTAACCCGCCGTCGTTTCATGCAACTCTCGGCCGCGGCCGCCGCCGCGCCGGCCCTCACCGCCGCTCCCCGCTTCCAGGTGGGTATCACCACCAACACCCGAGGCGGATGGGAGAAGGACGTCCTGCTCTCCTTCCGCGAAGCCTCGGAGGTCGGCTTCCACAACGTGGAGACCTTCTACAACGTCGTGCTTCCCTGGTGGGACAAGCCGCAGGAGCTGAAGCAGAAGATGGACCAAATGAATCTCCGCTTCGTCACCGTCTCCAACGGCGGTCCCATGAAGACGCAGTTCGAGGATCCTGCTTTGCAGAACCAGATCATCGAGGAGCACGTCAAGCTGGTGAAGTGGATCAAGGGGTTCGGTTGCGATCACCTGAAGATCAACACCGGCCGCCGCCGCCCCGAAGGCACCACCCGCGAGGACCTCGTCCAGATGGCCCGTACGCTCAACGAGCTGGGCAAGCGCATCAGCGACGAGGGCCTCAAGTTCGGCGTCCACGCCCACCTCTGGACGCAGTTCCAGGACCGCTCGGAAATCGACCGCATCATGGAAACCACCAACCCCAAGCACGTTTACCTGGTTCTCGACACCGGCCATATCACCATGGCCGGCATCGATCCGGTGGAGCTGACCCGCGCCTACACCAGCCGCATTGTGGAGTTCCATATGAAGGACACGCGACCCCAGGATCGCGGCGGCCATAAAGGGCCCACTCCCCAGCGGGAAGGCTACACCGACAAGGGAAAGCGCATTTTCTTCGAGCTCGGCAACGGCGGTGTGGACTTCCCCGGCATCCTGGCCATCCTCAAGAAAAGCAACTGGGACGGCTGGCTGACCGTGGAACTCGATTCTACCGACACCACTCCTAAGGACAGCGCGACGAAGAGCAAAAAGTATTTGGAAGAGGTGCTGAAGCTGAAAGTGTAGAAGGAGTCAGGAGTCGGCAGTCAGAATACAGAAGACAGAAGTCAGGAGACAGAATATGGCAAGCAACACGGCGCGCCTCGCCGCGGCGATAGGCGCGATTACAGTCTTATGCGGGTTATCCCTCGCACAACGGCGCGGCGGGCCCCCAGAGGCGGTTTCCTATGCCCCCAAGCCCACCATGCTCACCAACTACACGCCTCCCCACAAACCCCACACCAAACTGGCCGAGGTCAAGGCCAAGCACAAGGGCGAGGCCGAATGGTCGGAATGGGTCGTCAAGGACGACTACCTGTGGAGCCAGTACATCCAGTCGGCGCCGGGCAGCATGGTATCCCCGCGCTTCCACCCCGATACGCGCGAGTGGTGGGTCATCCTGGAGGGCCAGATCCGCTTCCAGATCGAGGGCCAGCAGCCGTTTGTGGCTCGCCGTCGCTCCATGGTGCAGGTCCCCGCGCAAACCATTTACTCCATGGAAACCGTCGGCGACCAGCCCGCCATCCGGTTTGAAACCAACATCCACAACGCGCAAACCTTGTTGCCCGAAAGGCCCAGGGTTCAGGCGCCGGGTATCGAATTCGTCCCGGTCAAGCTCGGCCGGCGTCCCTTCCCCTATGGTCACGAAAACAAGCCCCACATCAACCTCGACGACCTGGTCGCTGCCAGCCCGAATTACTCCGGCGGGCGCTTCGTGTGGGACGATCGCGGCGTCGCCAACATCATCTACGGCTACAACAGCAAGCTGCCCCCGGTCAACGACAATGACCGCGGCCACTTGCATCCCGAGTGCGCCGAGTTCTGGGTCATTCTCCAGGGGTTAATCCGCTACCCGATCGAAGGCCAGGGTGTCGTGATCGCCAGCGAAGGCGACGTGGTCTACGTTCCCAAGTTCACCTACCACGCTCCCCGCTGGTGGGGCGATGGCCCCAGTTGCCGTCTGGCCATGAACGGCTACCCGGACATCGCCCACCTGCGCGACGCCGCGCCACACTAGTACTGGAAGAATGTGGATCGTAGAACGTGGCCCGGGATCCAGGTTCGCATTTCGGCCCCCTCGGGGTGGTTCTGGGCCACCCGGGACCGGGCGAGAACCGCCCCCGGTGCCCACATGATCCGATCATCCTCTTTTTGATCAATAGATTGCGAGCTCCAGTGAAACCTGTAAAATCCAGCCTTGTGGGATTGGGTTCAGTCGGGTATCCTGGTTGTACGTCCTAAAGAGGCGGGTTCGGGCCACGAGTACCCCCAGGGGCGGCTAGCGCCTTGAGGTATGGTTTGCAGAAGCTGACTTCTCATCTGACCCCAGCCACCCGGCGGGAACACGACCGTGTGGACCTCAGCGATCAACCGCTGGACGCCTGGCTCCTGGCGGACCCCGGCGCGCGAGAGGAAGATGGGCACTGCGTCTGCCAACTCCTCAATCTCAGCCATGCCGGCATGTGCGTGCACAGTGAAGACTTATTGGAGACGGGTCAGCAGTATCGTTCTATACTGGATGTTTCGGCGATGTTGGGCGCTGCGGTCGAGGTGGCGGCCCGCATCGTGCGGAAACGGGCCGATGCCGGTTTCTGTTATGTCGGCGCGGTCTTTGTCAAAAGCAGCGTTCCCTGGCTGGGACCGGATGAAGAGGATAAGTCCCCGCAAGCCGGGGAAGACAACGGCCGGTGCGAATGAAGCCGCAACCCATACGCGCCGGCTCTTGGCGGAACAATGAACACAGGCACTTACAGCTTATTTCTGTAAGTGAAGGGGCGGAGCTTTAGCGAAAAATGACATCCTCGATCAGTGCGCGGGAGATCGAATCGGGTTGGGTGGTTTCCGCGGTGCCGCCGCTCCCCCTGTGGTACGCGGTTTACACGCGCTCCAACTTCGAGAAGCGGGTGGCGAAAGAGCTGGCTGCCAAGAGCGTGGAGCACTACCTGCCGGTCGTTCCCCAAGTCCACCAGTGGAAGGACCGGCGTAAGATGATCGATGTGCCGGTGTTCCCCGGCTATGTATTCGCGCGATTCTGCGATTCGCTCAAAACCCGCCTCCAGGTGTTGCGCACTGCCGGCGCGGTGCGCATTCTGGGCCAGGGAGAGCGGATCGAGCCGGTTCCGGATGTCCAGATCGAATCCATCCGGCGGCTGCTGAAAGCCGACGTCCCTTGTTTCGCTCATCCGTTTCTGCGCGAAGGGGCTTGGGTGCGGGTGAAGCGCGGCCCGCTGCGAGGCTTGGAAGGGTTATTGGTGCGCGTCAAGAGCAAGAGCCGCCTGGTGCTTTCCGTAACCCTTCTATCCCAGTCCGTAGCCACGGAAATTGATATCTCCGATGTGGAGGTCCTGCGGCCCGCTCGCAAGAAAAGCGGGGAGGGGGTTCGATGAGATTCCTGGTTGGCGCTTTGTTGCTTGTGGCGGGCGGCCTGTGGGGGCAGGCTTCCGACGAGCCGAAACCGCGCCGCAAGCCGGCCCCGGCCGTGGAGGCCGAGAATCCGGCCGCGGCTCCGGCCAAAGCCCCGGCCCCGGCGGCCACCCTCCCCCCGGAAGCAGAGCCGGCTTTCAATAACTACCAGGTGGGACCCGAGGACCTGCTCTCGGTGATGGTGATGGACTCGCCTGAGTTCACCCGCCAGGTCCGGGTGAGCGAAACCGGAACCTTCCGGATGCCGCTGATCAAGCGGCCCATCCGCGCCGACGGCAGAACCTGCCTGGAGATTGAGCACGAGATCACCCGGGCGCTGGTCGAGGAGGGGCTGTTACGCGACCCCGCTGTCTCGGTCACTGTCCGTGAATTCAACAGCAAGCCGGTCGGCATTTCCGGGGCTGTGCGGAACCCTGTCGTGTTTCAGGCCACCCGGCCCCTGACCCTGGTGGAGGCCCTTTCCCGCGCCGGCGGCTTGGCGGAAAACGCCGGCTCGGAGGTGCGCATCACCGTTCCCGAACGGGACGGCCAGCCGGCGAGCGTGGTTCACATCCCCACCAAGAGTCTTACGGATATTACGAGTACTCAAAAGCCTTTCTGGCTGCGCGGCGGCGAGGAGGTCCGGGTCGGCCAAGCCGGCCGCGTTTATATTCTGGGGGGTGTTACCCGGCCCGGGGCCCTGCTGGTCACCAGTGACGAGCCGCTCTCCCTGCTGCGGGCCCTGGCCCTGTCCGGCGGCACCACCCCCACCGCTTCCACCAAGGCCTTTCTGCTGCGACCGGCCGCCGGCGCTCAGCAGAAGACCGAGGTGGCCCTCGACCTGAAGAAGCTCATGCGCCGGCAAGCCCCGGACCTGTCGCTGGAATCCAACGACGTGATCTTCATTCCCGACAGCAGATCGAAGAGATACTCCCAGGCCGGCATCACCGCTGTTATGTCCAGCATGACCTACGCGCTAGGGGGGTTGATCCTGTGGAGATGAACCAGCCTCCCCGTTTCTTGCCCGCGCCCGAGGGGTATCCCGAAGGGGGCCTGTACTATGCCCCGCGCCCCGTTGGAGAGGCGTCTGCCGTCCCGCTCAATCACTACTTTTGGCTGCTGCGCCGGCACAAGTGGCGCATCCTCGGCTTCGTCATGGCGGTGGTCACTGCTGTTTTACTGTATTCGCTTCAGATGACGCCGATGTTCGAGAGCGTGGCTACTCTGGAGATCGACAACCAGGCTCAACTGTTCGAAATCGGCAATTCGGGTTTGCGGTTCGATAACCGCAACTTCGATACCGTCGTGGCCACCCAACTGGAGATGATGAATTCTCCCGTTATCGCCGAGCAGGTCATTCGGGAGTTGCACCTGGAACGCATTCCCGATTTCAACCCGGCGTTGCGCAAGGCCGGCCCCTCCCCGGGGGACGCCTCTTTCGCTCCTTCGACGGCGGAGCCGCCAGTGCCGCCGGCGCTGCCCGGCTTGAGGCTCGCCCGCCGTCCGGATACCTATCTGATCGAGGTGCGCTACCGCAGCCCTAACCCCGAGCTGGCCAGCGCCATTGCCAATGCCACCGCCCAGGTGGTGATCCAGCAGGGCTTCAAGACCCGCTACCAGACCGCCGCTGAGCTTTCCAAGTGGCTCGATAAGCAACTGGAAGAGCTCCGAGCCAAGCTCGAGCGCGCCCAGGCCAACCTCCGCGCCTACGAGAAGGAACACAGCGTCGTCAATCCGGAAGACCGGACCAACCTCCTGAACCAGCAACTGACCAAGCTGCAGGAGGAGCTGACGCGCGCCCAGGCCGAGCGGCTGCGCAAGGAAGCGGCGTTCCGCGCCGTGGAGAAGGGCGACCTGGAAACGTTGTCCATCTCCGAGCAGGGCCAGCCGCTCATGCAGCTTGCCGAGCGGGTGGAGAACCTGGAGTCTCAGCTCGCCGAGGTCGGCATACAGTACGGGCCCAATCACCCCAACTACAAGCGCGCGGAAAACCAGTTGAATCGCGCGCGTGGCTTGATGGAGTCTTACAAGCAAAAAGTGCTGAACCGCGTGCGGGCCGACTACGAGCAGGCCCTCTCGCGCGAAAGAGCGCTTTCCGAGGCGGTGGCCGGGCAGAAAGACGAGGTGGATCGGCTCAGCGCCCGAGCCGCCGAATACGGCATCCTGAAGCGCGATGTGGAATCACAAACCAAGCTTTACGACGAGCTGTTGAAAAAAATCAACGAGGCCAGCATCAACGCCAGTATCAAGGCGACCAACCTGCGCCTAGCCAGCCTGGCCACGCCGCCCGGCGCCCCCGTTTGGCCCAACATCCCCCTGAACGTGACGCTGGCCCTGTTGCTCTCCA